>NZ_JBEZIH010000010.1:0-214134 GCF_040650935.1 Streptomyces sp. NPDC048565 | reverse complement strand
GTATCGGGGCGACCCTCCGCCTTGCGATCGCACGCACCGGACGCCGCCGGGCCCGCCCTTCGGGCGGACGGCGCTACTTTCGAAACGCGCCCTAGTTGCTACCGGCAGCCGCACGCCTGCGGACGGCGTAGAAGATGCCGCCGCCGGCGATCAGCGCTGCCACCGACGCGCCCACCATCGGGAGGGTGGAGTCGGAGCCGGTGTTCGCCAGGTCGCCGCCCGTCGCCGACTGCGCGGCGACGCCGTCGGTGGCCGAGCCGCCGGTGGTGGAGGCGCCCGTCGACGATCCGCCGGTGGTGGACCCGTCGGTCGAGGAGCCGCCGGTGGACGAACCCGCGGTCGAGGAACCGCCCGTGGAGGAGCCGCCGGTCGACGATCCGCCCGTCGAGTCGCCGGCACCGGCGTTGACCACGATGTCGGCGGTGTCGTTGTCCGGGTTCTTGTCGAAGGACCGTTCCGCCCCGGTGAAGGAGACCTTCCCCTTCGCCCCCTCGACGGCCTTGTCGATCCGCAGGACGAACGGGTATGTCTCGCCGCCGTCCTTGTTCACCCACGCCTGCGAGGTCCCGCAGGTGTAGTGCGTCTTGGAGACCGCGTCGCAGTAGTCGTGGGCCTTGACGACGGAGGTTCCCTCCGGGATCCGAATGTCGACGGTCGTGGCGCTCTGGTCAAGACCGCGGTAGACCCAGGCCGGGCCCTTGTTCGTGAACTTGACCGACGCGGTGACCTTGTCGCCGACCTTGCCGTCGAGCTCGGCGCCGGTCAGGGAGAAGTCGGCCGTGTTCTCCGTGGTGACCTCGCCGATCGAGTAGAGCTTGTCGTGGTCCGCCCGGTCCTTGTCGGTCGCCTGGCCCTTCTCGACCAGCTTCAGCGGGGCGCCGGTGCCCGGCACGGGCTCCGACCCGCCGCCGTCGGAGTCTCCGGGCTCCGTGGTGTCGATGCCCACGTTGACCTCGTCGTGCAGCGCGTTGTCCCCGGCCTTGAGCCCGATCGGCTTGTCCGGTACGTAGACGACGCCGGGCTTCAGCGGCTGGTCGAAGGCGCACTCCGCGACGCTCTGCTCCGGTGCCTCGTCGTACGACGGCTCGGTGTGGTACTCGCAGTTTCCGTACTTGTCCGCAGCGGCCAGACCCGACGTGACGGAGTAGCTCACCCAGACCTTGTCGACGTCCTCGGTGCCCTTGTTCAGCACCGAGAACGGCACATCGACGCCGCTGCCCGGGTGCGCGCCCGTGATCGGCGCGATCGGACCGACCCCGAGGTCCGGTTCCGCGGCGAAGGCGACGGCGGGCATGGAAGCGAGCCCGGTCATCGCGGCTGCGGCGAGTACACCGATCGCGGCGCGCGAAAGACGGCGGCCGGGAAGGGGGTGTGTCATAGAAGTTCCCTCGTCGTGGCGTGCGGTGGAAGAAATGCCGTCTCCGGCATGAACACTTACCGCATCGGGAGACGTGTACGACCATCGAACGGTTGCACATACATCTATTACTTCCGGCCCGGGAGCGGACCCGGCACAGGTCCGACACGGGTCGGGCACGGGGTGGGTGCGGACGGGGCACAGGTCCGGCACAAGCCTGACGCCGCCCCGGGGGCCACCCGGGGTCCCGTTGTCGGCGTACGTGAATATCCTGGGTGCCCTGGCCATCGGCTGACAAAGGAGTCCGAAGGTGCCATCGATGCTGGATGCCGTCGTCGTGGGGGCGGGCCCGAACGGGCTGACAGCCGCGGTCGAGCTGGCGCGCCGCGGGTTCGCCGTGGAGGTGTTCGAGGCGGGGGAGACCGTCGGGGGCGGCGCCCGCACCGAGGAGCTGACCCTCCCCGGCTTCCGCCACGACCCGTGTTCCGCCGTGCACCCGCTGGGCATCGGATCCCCGGCCTTCAAGGCGATGCCGCTGGCCAGGCACGGCCTCGAATGGCTCCAGGCACCGCTGTCGCTCGCCCACCCCTTCCCGGACGGCTCCGCCGCCGTGCTCACCCGGTCCGTCGGGGAGAGCGCCATGTCGCTGGGCCCCGAGGACGCGGGCGCCTACCGTAGGCTGGTCGCGCCCTACACCGGGCACTGGGACACCCTCGCCGAGGACTTCCTGCGCACCCCGTGGGACGGCCTGCCCCGGGACCCGTACCGCTGGGCACGCTTCGGTCTCGACGCGGTGCAGCCGGCCACGCTGCTCGCCCGGCGCTTCCGGGGGGAGAAGGCGCGTGGCCTGATCGCGGGTCTTGCCGGGCACACGATCGCACCCGGCAGCGGCTTCGCGACCGGCGGAATCGCCCTGCTCTTCGCGCTTGCCGCCCATGAGAACGGCTGGCCGGTGCCGCGCGGCGGCTCGGGGGCCATCTCCGAGGCCCTCGCCGCCTTCCTGCGCGAACAGGGCGGCACGATCCGCACGGGCATCGAGGTCAAGCGCCTGGACGAACTCCCGCCCGCACGCGCGTACATCTTCGACACCTCACCGACCGCGCTCGCCCGGATCGCCGGACTCGGCGGCGCCTACGACCACTACCGCTACGGCCCCTCCTGCTTCAAGATCGACTACGCGCTGTCGGGCCCCGTGCCCTGGACGGCGGATGAGGCCAGGCGCGCAGGCACGGTCCATGTCGGCCCCTCCGCCGCCGAGATCGACGCGGCCCTGCGCGCCGCCGTGGCCGGCCGCGCCCCGAGCGTCCCCTTCCTGATCACCGCACAGCCCAGCGTCGTCGACCCGACCCGCGCCCCCGAAGGCCGCCATGTCTTCTGGGTGTACGGGCACGTCCCGGCCGGCTGGGAGGGCGACGCCACCGAGGTCATCGAGCGCCAACTGGAGCGGTTCGCCCCCGGCTTCCGCGACCTGGTCCTGGCCCGCGCGGTGGCAGGACCGCCCCGGCTCGCCGTGCGTAACGCCAACTACGTCGGCGGTGACATCTCCACCGGGGCGTTCGCCGGGCTCCAGACGGTGCTCAGGCCCAAGCTCGCCCGCGTGCCGTACGCCACCGCGCATCCCGCGGTCTTCCTCTGCTCGTCGGCCACCCCGCCGGGCCCCGGTGTGCACGGCATGTCGGGGCACCACGCGGCGAAGGCGGTGTGGCGGCGCCTGAGGGCAGCCTGAGGGGAGGGCGTCGGCCCCGTTCCTCAGCCCGTGGGTGCGAGCACCGCCGTACGTCCGCCCAGCGCCCGGGAGAAGGTGTCGGTGACCTGGGCGAGAGCCTCCGCGGTGCCGGGTGCGACGGTCAGCGTGCCGTCGTCGTCGGCCGTGATGTCCTTGTCCAGCGTGAACCAGCCCGGCACGATGTGCGCCGCTCCCATGGAGCTCAGCACCGGCCGCAACGCGTAGTCGATCGCCAGCACATGGGCCGTGCTGCCCCCGGTGGCCAGCGGCAGCACGGTCTTGCCGGTCAGCGCGAACTGCGGCAACAGGTCCAGCAGTGTCTTCAGCAGCCCCGAGTAGGCCGCCTTGTAGACGGGGGTGCCTATGACCACCCCGTCCGCCCACTCGAACAGCGCCGTGGTCTCGACGACGGCCGGGTGCCTGAAGTCGGCGCCCAGCAGGGCCTGGGCCGGCAGGTTGCGTACGTCCAGCGGCGTCACGTCGTGCCCCTGGTCCCTGAGCCGGTCGTCCAGGTGCCGCAGGAGCCGTCCGGTGCGGGAGGTGGCGGAGGGACTGCCGGAGACGGACAGGATGGTTGCCATGGGGAGAGCCTTTCTCTACGGGGCGGAATGACCGGCACTGCTGTGCGGGGCAGCGGCTACCACGCACTCGAATCGACCGACACGACCGGCACGAGCCCGTTGCGCAAGGTCTCCAGGAAGGTGACGATCTCCGCGGCCACTGAGCGGTGCTGCGTGTCGTTGAGCACGTCGTGGTGCGCCCCCCGTACCACCGAGAGCCGGGTCTTCGGGAGCGACTTCGCCGTACGCACGAGTGCCTCGCGGTCCGCGAGCGGATCGGCTTCGCCGGTCAGGAACAGCGCGGGGACATCGATACCGGCGCCGTGCGCCGCGGCGAGCAGAGCCTCCGGCACCGCCTCGTCGAGCGCGCCCCGCCGGATCCCGGTGTCCTCGGTGAGCCTGCCCCGGTGGGCGGGACAGGCAGTACGCACATCGAGCTCGTCCTCCCAGCCGCCGACGGCCGCGGTCCCTCCGCCGGGAATCCCCGCGAGGACGACGGCGTCCGGCCGCGCGGCCTCCGGTACGTCGGCCCGGCCGAGGAGCGCCGCGACCGCGACGGCTCCGCTGTCCGCGCCGACCAGTACGAGGGGGCGCACGACACCGTCATCATCCGTGGCCGAGTCCTCGGCTGCCGCGGCGAGTTGTGCGCCGAAGCGGTCCAGCGATCCGGTCGGGTCGCCCTCGTCGAGGCCGGGGGCGTCGATGACGCGGACGCGGTAGGCGTCGGCGGCCAGCCGGCTGCCGAGCCTGGTGTAGGTCGCCCGGGTCTCGCCACGGCCGGGCACCACGAGGACGGTGGCGCGGGTGCGCAGGCCCTCGGGGGCGTGGTAATCCGTGTACTCGATCATCTCGGATCAGACTCCTGCGTGTGTGCGGGTGCGGTCGCGTACCGGTCCGGAGGGCTTCGCGGAACGCATCAGTCGTTCGCGAGCGCGCGCTCGGCGGTGTGGCGGTTCGTGGGGACGGGCAGTCCGAGGTTGCCGCGCAGGGTGTCGGCCTCGTACTCGGTGCGGAACAGACCGCGCTTCTGCAGGAGCGGCACCACGCCGTCCACGAAGCGGTCGAGGTCCTCGTTGTTGCGGAAGGCGAGGTTGATGCCGTCCAGGGTGCCGGCGTCCGACCACTTCTCGATGGTGTCGGCCACGGTCTCCGGGGCCCCGACGAACGGCGAGCGGCGGAACGCGTTGACGGACTCGGCGACTTGACGCAACGTCAGTTTCTCCGCCGTCGCGCGCTCGATGATCCTGCCGGCGCCTGTCCTGCCGCCCTTCTCCGCGAGGTGGGCGACGTCGGGGAACGGCGCGTCCAGGTCGTGCGTGCTGAAGTCGTACGCGCCGAAGGAGCGGCCCAGGAGCGCGAGGTTGCTCGCGAAGTCGTTGTCCTCCTCGAAGATCTCCCGCTCCCGGCGCCTGGCCTCCGCGTCGGTCGCGCCGACGATCGGACCGCCGTGGATGAAGACCTTGATGTGGTCGGGGTCGCGCCCGTAGGCGGCGGTGCGCTTCTTGATGTCGGCGTAGTACTCCTTGGCCGATTCCAGCGTGCCGCCCGGCGCGTAGATGCCCTCGGCGACGCGCGCGGCCAGGTCGCGGCCCTCGTCGGAGACCCCGGCCTGGAAGATGACCGGCTGCCCCTGCGGCGAGCGGGAGATGTTGAGCGGCCCGGCGACCTTGAAGTGCTCCCCGGCGTGCTCCAGCGCGTGCAGCCTGGACGGGTCGAGGAAGACTCCGCGCTCCACGTCGGCGGGGAAGGCGTCGTCCTCGTAGGAGTCCCACAGACCGCGGGCGACCTCCACGAACTCCAGCGCGCGGCCGTAGCGGGTGGTGTAGTCGAGGTGTTCGTCGAGCCCGTAGTTCTTCGACGTACCCGTGTCGAAGCTGGTCACCACGTTCCATCCGGCGCGCCCGGAGCTGATGTGGTCGAGGGAGGCGAACCTGCGGGCGAGGTTGAACGGTGAGTTGTACGTCGAGCTCGCCGTGCCGACCAGGCCGATGTGCTTGGTGTGGGTGGCGACGGCGGAGAGCAGGGTGAGCGGCTCGAGCCGGTTCAGGTAGTGCGAGGGGTAGGTGGAGTTGATGAACTGGCTGTCGACGACGAACAGTGCGTCGAACAGGGCGTGTTCGGCCGCCTGGGCCTGCTGGATGTAGTAGTTGATGTCGATGCTGGCGTTCTTCGCGACGCGCGGGTCCTTCCACAGGCCGTGCTGGCCGGGGCCGCCGACGCCGTACGGGTGCAGTGCGAGATGGATCCTGCGGGACATGGGTGTTCCTCTCGGTGGTGCGGGGAGTCGGTGGTGCGGGCTCAGTCGCTCAGCCGGGCGCGCAGGGCCTCGCGCTCGGCCCGGCCGGTGGTCCGCTTGTGCAGCGTCGGAGCGGAGCCGACGAGCAGGCGCGTGTAGACGTGCTGCGGGTGGGTGATGACGTCACGTGCCGCCCCCACCTCGACGAGCTCCCCCCTGTAGAGCACGGCGATGCGGTCGGCGGTCCCGGCGATGGAACCGAGATCGTGGGAGATGAACACGAGCGAAGTCCCGGCCGAGCGCAGCTCCTTGAGGATCTCCAGGACCTGGACCCGGTTGGCGGAGTCCAGGGCGCTGACCGGCTCGTCGAGGATGACCAGGGCGGGCTCCGTGACCAGGGCGCGGGCCACGGCGACCCGCTGGCGCTGCCCGCCGGAGAGCTCCCCGGGCAGCCGCCCGAGCAGGTCGGTGGTCAGGTGGACCCGGTCGAGGAACGCCCGGCCGCGTTCGGCCGCCTCCTTGCGCGGCACCCCCTGGATCAGCAGCGGCTCGATCAGGGAGTCCTCGACGGTGAGGTCGGGGTCGAGGCTGCGCAGCGGATCCTGGAAGACGTACTGGACGATGCCCCGGCGGCGCAGCGCGCGCCACCGGCGGTTGCCGTAGCCGGTCACCTCGTCGCCGCCGACCCGGATCGAGCCTGCCGAGGCACGCACCAGGCCGAGCACGGCGCGGGCCAGCGTGGACTTGCCGGAGCCTGTCTCGCCGATGACACCGACGGTCTCGCCGGGTGCGATGCTCAACGAGACACCTCGCAGGGCGCTCCGGCCCCGGCGCCCCCGGCCGTAACGGACATCGAGACCCTCGACGGCCAGGACCGGGGAGGGAGCCTCTTTCTCCTGGACTGCGACCTGGGCCTTGCCAGTCTGTGGCGACGCGACGCTCATGACGCCTCCTCGGGGCTCGGGCTCTCCTGGGCGAGGAACTTGTCCAGGCCGTAACTCTCGTGCTCGGCCATCAGCAGCCGGGTGTACTCGTGCTGCGGGTCGTGCAGCACCGAGCGTGTCGGGCCCTGCTCCACCACCTCGCCCTGACGCATGACCAGGACCTCGTCGCACAGCTGGGCGACGACGGCCAGGTCGTGGGAGACGACGACGAGTGCCAGGCCGGTGCGTTCGCGCAGTTCGGCGAGCAGGTCGAGGATCTCGGCCTGGACCGTGACATCGAGTGCCGTCGTGGCCTCGTCGGCGATCAGGGCTCGCGGTTCGACGGCGATCGCCGCGGCGATCAGGACGCGCTGGAGCATGCCCCCCGACAGCTCGTAGGTGTACTGGCCGTAGACCAGCTCCGGGTCCCGCAGCCGCACCGCCCTCAGGAGGCCGAGTGCGCGCCTGCGCGCCTCGCGCCGCTTCACGCCCTTCTTGACCCGGATGACCTCGGCTATCTGGGCACCCACCCGGATCGACGGGTTGAGGTAGGACGCCGGGTCCTGGAAGACGGCGCCGATCGTGGTGCCCCGCAGGGCGGTCCACTGCTGGGGCGTCAGCGTGGCGATGTCCGTCCCGTCGATCTCGACGGTTCCGCCGGAGACCTCGAAGTGCGGGGGCAGGATGCCGAGCACGGCCCGGCAGGTGAGGGTCTTGCCGCTGCCGGACTCGCCGACGATGCCGACCGCCTTGCCGGGGGTGAGCTCGAAGCCGACGCCGTGGACGAGCTCCCGGTCGGTGATCCGGTCGCTGATCCGGACGTCGCGTACGGCGATCACCGGAGGAGCGGCGGGGACGGCCGTACCGGCGGACCCGTCGCTCACGGGTTCCTCGGTGTGCGGCGGGGCGGTGTTCTGGGACAGGGTCCTCATCGGGAACCTCCCACGGAGACGGGGGCGGACGTGCCGGTGCGGGCCCGGGCCTTGCGCTGGTCGACCAAGGCGCGTCCCGCCTCACCCGAGACGTCACGGATGGCGTCGGCGAGCAGATTGCACGCCCAGACGGTGACCATGATCAGCAGCGCCGGCGCCACCGGGGCCCAGGGCTGGTGGCTGAGGTAGCCGAGATCGGAGGCGAGCAGCCCGCCCCAGGTGGGAGCCGGAGGCTGGACGCCGATTCCCAGGAAGGTCAGGCTGGAGACGATGACGAAGCCCACGCCGATGGTCTGCGCGAGCGCCACCGCGATCGGCGGGAGCACCTTGACCCAGACATGGCGGCGTACGACCCAGCCCACCGAGGCGCCGGAGACGATGGCGGCCTCCACGTACGGCGAGCGGGCCACGGCCAGCGTGGCGGCCCTGGACACCCGGTAGAAGAGGGGCGAGACCAGCGCGCCCGTGACGAGCATGGCCTGCGTGATGCCGTTGCCCAGCAGTGCGATCACGGCGATGGCGAACAGCAGGAACGGCAGGGCGACCAGGGTGTCGGCCAGCCGGAGGGTCAGCCATTCGAAGACCCTGCCGGAGTAGACCGACAGGATGCCGGGGATCGCACCGACGACGAGGGCCGTCAGCGCGACCTCCAGCGAGCCGAGCACACTGATCCGTGAGCCGTCCAGCAGCCGGCTGAACACATCGCGCCCCAGGTAGTCCGTGCCCAGCCAGTGGGCACCCGAGGCCGACGCCAGTGTGTTGTCGCTGGTCGCCAGGGGATCCTGCGGGGCCAGCCACGGACCGCAGACGGCGAGCAGGGCGATCAGTACGAGGATGCCCACGGCGATCCGGCCGGATGTGAGTGAGAGGACGCGGCGCACCATCGTCATACCCCCCGCTGGGATGCCGGCATCACACGTGCCAGCACCAGATTGATGATCAGGTTGAAGGAGACGACCAGCACGATCGACACCACGAGCACGCCCTGTACGGCGGGCACGTCACCGGCCTGTGCCGAGTCGTTGGCGAACCGGCCGAAGCCCTGGAGGCCGAAGATCCACTCGGTGACCACGGAGGCGCCCACCAGCGCGGGGAACTTCTGCCCCATCGTGGCGAGGGCGGGCCCGAGTCCGTTGCGCAGGACGTGTGCGAAGAAGATCCGCCGTGGACTCAGCCCCCGGACCACCGCTCCCGTCACGTAGTTCTCGCCGTAGGCCGCGACGAGGCCGGCCCGCAGCTGGCGGGCGACGTCGGCGATGACGTCGAAGCTCAGCGCGAGCGCGGGGAGCGTGATGTGGGCGAGCCAGGGGCCGAAGCCCTGCTCGGCCGGGACGTAACCGGCCGAGGGGAACAGCCCGAGTCCCACCGCGAGTACCGCGACCAGCACGATGCCGACGACGAAGGCCGGCATCACCGAGATCACGGTGACGAAGCCCGTGATCGCCCGGTCGACGAGGGTGGTGCGCCGCAGCGCCGCCACCGTGCCGAGGACGAAGCCGACGACCACACCGATGATCAGGGCGAAGACCGCGACCGAGAGGCTCACCCCGAGGCCGAGACCGATCAGCGTGGAGATGTCGGCCCCGTTGACCCAGCTGGTGCCGAGCCGGCCGTGCAGGACGCCGGAGAACCAGTCCCAGTACTGGGCCAGGAAGGACTTGTCGAGACCCCACTCCGCCTCGATGCGCTGGATGGCGTCGGGGGTGGCCTCCTCGCCCAACTGGATGCGAGCCGGGCTGAGTCCGCTCATGGAACGCAGCGCGAACGTCACGAAGGTCGCCACCAGGAACACCGGTACGAAGATCGCGACCGACCGGCCAAGGGCGGCCGCCACCCGCCCCGCCGCATGCCGCGCCCTGACCGCGCCGACCCGGCGGCGGCGCTCGGGAGACCCGTTCTCGGGCGACACGTGCTCAGGAGAGACGCGCTCAGGAGTGACCTCTGGTGTGGTCGTCGTCATGGGTCTGCCCCCTCTCTGCCGTGGTTGGTGGATGGATGGTCAGGAGGCGCCGGTGATCTTCACACCGGTCCAGTCGATATGGGCGGGGTTCTTGGGCAGATCGGACAGCGCCTTGCTCTTGGCGAAGAGGTTGGGCGAGGAGAAGGTGAAGATCAGCGCCTTGCTCTTCAGACCCGTACGCGTCGCCGCCTGGAGCACCTGCTCGTAGTCGGGGGAGTCCAGGGGCGTCTGACGCACCTTCGCGACGGCCTTCCTGAAGCCGTCCGGCTCGTACGGGGTGCTCAGGTTCAGCGGGCCGTCGGGGCCGAAGTGGGCGGTGAGCGTCTGGACCGCGGAGTCACGGCCCGTCGTCGAGTACAGCGAGAAGGCCAGATCCTTGGCGAAGAACGGGGTCGCCCAGTTCTTGTCGATCTTGATGGTGACCTTGATGCCCACGGCCGCCAGCTGCGACTGGACGATCTCGGCCTGCGGATCCTCCGACGGGATGACCAGGTTCAGTTTGATGTCGCCCGGCTTGTGACCCGCCTCGGCCAGAAGCTTCCTGGACTTCGCCGGGTCGTAGGGGTAAGCGTCCTCGGACTGGGTGTCGTAGGCCTCGTAGCCCTTGGGGAAGGGCTGGTCGGTGGCCTCACCGTGACCGAACGTCAGCTTGTCCACGAACTCCTTGCGGTTGACCGCGTAACGCAGCGCGTCGACCACCCTGTCGTCGTCGAACGGCGCCTTGTTGACGTTCAGGCTGATGTTGGAGGCGTTGAATCCGGGCTGGGAGAACACGTCGAGGCCCGCCTTCTCGGCGGCCGACGCCTGGCTCGGGTCGAGGTCGGCGAAGTTGTAGACGCCGGTCTGGAGCCCCGAGACGACCGTGGAGGTGTCGGGGGCGGAGACCAGCTCGACGTCGTCGATGTGGATGTTCTCCGCGTCCCAGTAGTCGGGGTTCTTCCGCAGGACCGCCTTGGTGCCCGGGATCAGCTGGTCGATGATGAACGGACCGGCGCCGACCGGATTCTGGTCAAGCTTCGAGGGGTTCGCCGCGGCCTTCGGGCTGGCGATCTGCAGGACGCGCTCCCCGAGCAGCTGCGGTATCTGGTAGTCGACCTGGGTGAGTTCGAGCGTGGCGTCGAGGCCTTCGGCCTTCACCGACCCGATCGACGTCAGGTCGCCGAAGAGCGCGGAGTTCTTCTGCTTCTGGGCCCGCTCGATGGCGGCCTTCACCGCCGCACCGTCGACCGGCTCCCCGTCGCTGAACTTCAGCCCGGGGCGCACATGGAAGGTGATCCCGTCACCCTTCTTGTTGTACTCCCAGCTCTCGGCTAGGTCCGGGACGGCCTTGCCCTCCTCGTCGGTGCGCGTCAACGAGCCGTATACGAGGGCGAGTTCGCGGAACTGTGCGCCGCTTCCCCCCACCACCGGATCCCAGTGGCCCGGGAAGTAGGAGGAGGCCCACTTCAGGGTGGCGCCGCCGGCCGACGACGAGGCACTGCCGCCGCAAGCGCTCAGAGCCGGCACGAGCAGGGCGACACAAGCGGTTCCGAGGGCAGCGACCCTCAGGCCGCCCGCCTGTCGGGCCGACCGGGCGTCCGGTCGGCGGCGGTTCGTGAGTCGTGCGGACATCTCGTTCTCTCTGATGGGTCCCGGCCCGGAGCGGGGCAGGAGGAGGCGGGGGGGGCGGGGGAGGAGAGGGGTGCGCGGCGCTCGCACCGAACCGTCGTCGCGTATGCGGGCATGCGTCGTCGAGGTGTCGGCGCACGGCAGGGCAGGAGCGGGTCCGGACGGGGACGCCGAAGAACTCACGACCCCGTACGGGGATACGACGAAAGGGCGTGACGGAAGGCGGGGCGCCGACGCGGGGGACAGGCGCGGATCAGCGGACCGGCCGGTGGCCGGTGCTGCCGACAGAGGTCAGGCAGCGCCTGTGAACGGGGGCGGGCGGGTCAGCGACAGAGTGCGCTGGAGGTGCGCCGCAGGTCCACGTAGCGGCACACCACACCGGGATGCGTCGTGAGCATGGGCTCATCCTGGCGGCAGCCGTCGGCGCCTGTCAATGGACACCCATTGGTGTCTCATTGAGCGGGACGCGGCTCAATCGCAGCTCAGGGCGGTGCGGGAGGCTCATCAGGAGGTGGCGGGGTGTACTGACGCCTCGTCAGGATGAAGCCACAGCACGCCGTTTCCGGTCCCGAGGCCGACCGCGCCCGGCGGGGGCCAGACACCCTCCGCCAGCAGGTCGCGCTCCGGTTCGGTCAGGCTCCCGTGGTGGGTCAGGGCCTCGGCGGGGGAGAGCGGTGCGCAGGCATCGAGCACCCCCGGCCAGAGCTCGTCGACGGCCGCCGCGTACGCCTCGTAGGGCCGCCAGCCGGGGACCGCGCGATACCCCGACGTAGCGCGCAGCAGGAGCGTCGGCAGTGCGTAGCGGTGCCCGCCGTCGGAGGTCTCCTTGGCCGTGCCGGGGTGCGGTGACCCGCTCCGTACGGCCAGGACCTCGGGCACCGGCCGCCGAGCCTCGGCGCGGTCGGCGCGCACCCGCTCCAGCACCCCGGGTGAGGCCGCGTCGGCCCTGAGCCGGTCCTGGTCGAGGCCCGGGACACCGTGCGCGGCGGCCAGCGCGGCCTCCGGGGTGTCGGCGGGCTCGCCCAGCACGAAGACGGTCTCCCGCAGCCTGCGCAGCACCCGTTCGGCCACATCCTCGCCCTGGAGTTCGGCGGCCACCGCCACGAGCGAGGAGGGCCAGGAGCTGGCGGCCACCCGGCTCAGCCGGGCCGCCCGGGGCGCGAGGGTGTGTGCGCCGATCCGCTCCACGTAGCCGGCGTAGTACGCGGTCTCGGCCGCCGGGTCGGGAGCCGGGTCGTCCTCGTCGTCGAAGAGGATCGCGTACGCCCGCCGCCAGGGCACGCGGCCGGCCAGCGCGGTCCGCAGCCTGCGGAAGGCGGGCTCGGAACCCCAGGCCCAGGGGCACATCGGGTCGGTGTACTCGACCACCTCCACCGTCGGGGCGCCCGTCCCGCCGGTCACGAGGCACCGATCACGGACGGCTGTTCACGGGCGTCGGAGGGCACCAGCGATGCCAGGGTCAGCCCGCCGAGAACCGTCGCCGCGTCCGACTCGACCCGCCGCCACACCCCGGGCAGGCCGACGGCGGCCCCCGGGTAGTCGAGAGCGGCCAGCGGCTCACCCCGCAGGGTGATCAGCTCGCCGTCGACGGCGCGTACGACATCGAGCAGGGCGATCTCGTCGGCGGGTCTGCCGAGCCAGTAACCGCCTTCGCAGCCACGCTGGCTGCGCACCAGGCCTGCTCGGCGCAGTTCGCCCACCACGGACTTCAGGAACCTGAACGGAATCTCCTGCGAGGAGGCGATGGCTTCACAGGAGAGCGGACGGCCGGGATCACTCGCGAGCTCCAGAAGGGCGCGCGTGGCGTAGTCCGCCTTCGCGGAGATATGCATGCCCACATCATGCCCCGGGGGGCGGGCCGCGGGCGAGGCTCCTCCGGTGGCTGCGCCCCTGCGGTCCGTCCAGTGTTGCCGGAACATTGCCGCAGGTGAAGCGGAAAGGACACCTCTTGACATCCTTTTCGCCGCCGACCTAACGTCCCAGCCATGAGCGAGCCGTTGACGACCCCAGGAGAAGGGTTCCACCCTCACCTCCATGAAGCCCCGGGCCGCCCGGCGGCGCCCCTGCGCACCCGTCTGCACCACATCCGCGCGGACGCGCTGGACGGCGACACGGCGCAGAGCGGCGGCATGCGCCGATTCAGCGCCGTCAGCGGGAAGACCGTGGGTTCCGAGAAGCTGTGGATGGGCCAGACGCACGTGGCGCCGTCGACCGCGTCATCGGACCACCACCACGGCGAGTCCGAGACCGCCATCCATGTGGTCAGCGGGCACCCGGAGTTCGTCTTCCTGGACGACTCGGGTCAGGAGCCGGAGGAGGTGCGGCTGCGCACCTCGCCCGGCGACTACATCTTCGTGCCGCCGTTCGTGCCGCACCGCGAGGAGAACCCGGACCCCGCCGAGGAGGCCGTGGTCGTCATCGCCCGCAGCACCCAGGAGGCGATCGTGGTCAACCTGCCGCGCCTGTACGCCCTGGGCCCCGACGCCACCGCCTGAGCGGCTCGCGCCGCCCCGGTCCACCCGTCGCGGGGCGGTCGGCGGGACGGCGCGTGCCTGTCTCCGTGCTACGGCGTCACCTTGCTGCCGCCGAAGGTCACGGTGAGGGAGCCGTCCGCGGCGAAGGACCAGTCGAGCGCGCCGGAGTAGTCGGAGCACCCCGAGCCGTTCGTACCGGTCCAGAACTGGTTGGAGCTGTCGGCGTCGCCCACGGTCTTGTCGTTGGAACCGTCGCCGCTGCGGCAGGAGATGTTGTCGCGGAACACCGAAGTGCCCTTGTCGAAGGAGAAGTTGCGCTCGACGTTGTCGATGCTGACATTGCTGGACACCGCGATCGAGCCCGGGTTGCTGTTGTAGGTGAACCCGTGGTGGCCGTTGTTGTAGGCGATGTTGCGCCGGACGATGTGGTCGACCTCGATGCCGTCGCCGCCGAGCTTGTAGCCGTTGCGGTCGCCGTCGTCGTTCACGGTCCCGTCGGACAGCGTTCCGTTGTCGTAGGAGAGTGAGTCCTCGATGGTCACCGGGCCGATGGGGCCCGTCTCCGTCTTGGTGTAGAGGTCCCAGCCGTCGTCGATGTTGTTGTGGGACACGGTGTAGCGGAAGACGTTGCCGGAGCCCGAGGTGAGCTTCGAGGCGAAGCCGTCGGCGTCCTCGCCGTCGGAGTCGGCGTTGTCGTGCGACTCCGAGCTCAGGATGAGGTTGTCGGACGGCCACTCGTCGTCGGGGGTGTCGGAGGCGATCCGCGAGATCTGCAGCCCCGAGTCGTGGTTGAAGCGCGTCACGACATGTTCGATGACGTTGTGGCTGCCGCCGACGAAGATCCCGTTGTCCCCGGCGTGTTCGACGATGATGCCGTCGATGTGCCAGTACGCGGCGTTCACGGCGAGCCCGCGGTTCGCCGAGTCCTCGCTCATGGCCGAGAAGTTCAGGACCGGGGTCTCGTCCGGGTAGGCGGCGAGCGTCGTGGGGGCACTCGATGTGCCGTCGTTGCCCGGCGGGATGGTGACCGTCTCGGAGTACTCGTACGTCCCGCCGCGCAGGTAGATCGTCCCGCCGGAGGTGACGCGGTCGATCGCCGATGAGAGCGTCGTGGGGTCCGACTCCGTACCGGCGGCGTCATCGCTGCCGTCCGGCGCCACGTAGAGGGCGTCGGCTGCCACCGCGGCCGGGGCACCGACCGTGCCTCTGTCCGAGGTGTCCGCGGTGTCCGGGGCGGAGGTGGCCTGCGCGAGGGTGCCGGACAGGGCGAGGGCTGAGCCGGCGAGCAGGGTGACACATGCGATCACGGACTTCTTGGTCTGCATCGGTTGTCTCCAGATCGGGTCGGTGCGGCGGTTCGTGTGTGTTCGGTCTGTTGAACAAATGGGGGGACCGGCACCACACTGGGGAGGGAGCAAGCGCTTTCTTGGACCGTAGAGCTGTGTCGTGAGCGCGTCAATAGTCATGTACGTGACCTCTGGTCACTGACTTGAACGTGTCGGTCGGGTGCCCACGCCAGGTCGATGTCGGATTCCCGCCAGCCTTCAGGCCGCCGCGTGCCCGATGCTTGAACCATGCACACCGACACCGAGCGCTGCGTACGGGCCGTACAGTCGAAGGACGCCCGCTTCGACGGCTGGTTCTTCACCGCGGTCCTGACCACCGGGATCTACTGCCGTCCCAGCTGCCCGGTCGTGCCGCCCAAGGCCCGGAACATGACGTTCTATCCCAGCGCCGCCGCGTGCCAGCAGGCTGGATTCCGCGCCTGCAAGCGGTGCAGGCCCGACACCAGCCCCGGTTCCCCCGAGTGGAACGCCCGTGCCGACGCCGTCGCCCGGGCCATGCGGCTCATCCAGGACGGGGTCGTCGACCGGGAGGGCGTGCCAGGACTCGCCGCCCGGCTCGGCTACTCGGCCCGGCAGATCGAGCGCCAGCTCCTCGCCGAGCTCGGTGCGGGACCGCTCGCGCTGGCCAGGTCCCAGCGCGCCCAGACCGCACGGGTCCTCATCGAGACGACCGGACTCCCCATGGCCCAGGTCGCGTTCGCGGCCGGGTTCTCATCGATCCGCACGTTCAACGACACCGTGCGGGAGGTCTTCGCGCTGGCCCCGGGCGAGCTGCGGGACCGCGCGGCACGCGGCCCCCGTGATCCCGGCACCCCGGGGGCCATCGCGCTCCGGCTCCCCTACCGCGCCCCTCTCAACCCGGGCAATCTCTTCGGGCACCTCGCCGCGACTGCCGTCCCAGGGGTCGAGGAGTGGCGCGACGGCGCCTACCGCCGCACGCTCACCCTGCCGCACGGGCACGGCATCGTGGCGCTGTCCCCGCGGCCCGGCCACATCGACTGCCGGCTCTCCCTCACCGACCCCCGCGACCTCACCCAGGCGATCAGCCGCTGCCGCAGACTCCTCGACCTGGACGCCGACCCGGTCGCCGTGGACGACCAGCTGCGCGCCGACCCGCTGCTCGCCCCGCTGGTCGACACGGGAGCGGGGCGCAGGGTGCCGCGTACGGTCGACGCCGCGGAATTCGCCGTACGCGCGGTCCTCGGCCAGCAGGTCTCCACGGCCGCGGCCCGCACCCACGCGGCCCGCCTCGTCGACGCCCACGGGATCCGCGTGGAGGACCCCGAAGGCGGCCTGACCCACCTCTTCCCCACCCCCGGGGCGCTGGCCGGCCTCGACCCCGAAGCGCTCGCCCTGCCACGCAGCCGCCGCGCCACGCTCACCACCCTGGTGGCCGCCCTCGCCGACGGGGCCCTGGACCTGCGGGAGGGCGCCGACTGGGAGAAGGCCCGCGCGGAGCTTGCCGGGCTGCCCGGATTCGGCCCCTGGACGGTCGAGGTCATCGCGATGCGGGCCCTGGGGGACCCGGACGCCTTCCTCCCCACCGACCTCGGGATCCGCAGGGCGGCCGAACGGCTCGGCCTCCCGGCGACGCCCGCCGCGCTCACGGCGCGAGCCGGGCGGTGGCGCCCCTGGCGCGCGTACGCCGTGCAGTATCTGTGGACCGTCGACGATCACCCCATCAACCATCTGCCCGCCTGAATTCACCAGGAAGAACCGAAGGCACGAGGAAGAACCATGACCACCACACCCACGACGACCAGGCAGCACACGGTCATCGACAGCCCGTACGGGGCGCTCACCCTGGTCGCGACCGACGGTGTGCTGTCCGGCCTGTACATGACCGGGCAGCGGCACCGCCCGCCCGAGGAGACCTTCGGGGTGTCCGACGCCGGGCCCTTCGACGAGGCCGCCCGGCAGCTGGACGCCTACTTCGCCGGCGAGCTGAGGGAGTTCGGCCTCCCGCTGGAGCTGGCCGGCACGCCCTTCCAGCGGAGCGTCTGGGCCGAGCTCGTACGCATCCCGTACGGCGAGACCCGTACCTACGGCGAACTGGCCGACCGGCTCGGCAAGCCCGGCGCATCCCGCGCGGTGGGCCTCGCCAACGGCAAGAACCCGGTCGGGATCATCGTCCCCTGCCACCGCGTCATCGGAGCGTCCGGGAGCCTGACGGGGTACGGCGGCGGGCTCGACCGCAAGCAGCGGCTGCTCGCCTTCGAGCGGGGGACGGAGGACGGGGCGCCGGCCCTGTTCTGAGCCGGCCGGTCCCGCGATCCTGGCCCGTGACGCCCGCTCGCCGTCCCGGCGGGCTCTCAGCCTGCGAAGATCTCCACGACCGACCAGACCGCCAGGCCCAGCATGCACAGACCCCCGATGCGCTGCACCGTCTTCAGCGGCACCCGCTTGGCGATGAACCGCCCCGCCAGCAGCGCCAGCGCGGACACCGACATCAGGGCGACGGCCGCCCCGACGGCCGTGGACCAGGTGCCGTTGCTCGCGGCGAGATTCGCGGTGGTGATCTGCGTCAGATCGCCCCACTCGCTGATGAAGACCGCCATGAAAGCGGTCGTGTAGACCGGCCAGAAGCCGGTGACGGTCTTGATCTCCTCGTCCTCGTCGTCATCGCCACCGCTGCGCAGCAGCATGAACGCACCGAGGGCGAAGAGGGTGGCCGAGACCACCTTGACGACCCAGTCGGGCAGCAGGCCGATCAGCCCGCCCGCCCCGACCGCGATGGCCACGTGAACGATGAACGCGGACGACGTGCCGAACCACACATAGAGCGGGCGCATGCGTGTGCCCATGGCCAGCGAGGCGAACATCGTCTTGTCGGGGAGCTCCGCGAGGAAGATCAGCCCGAAGGCGGTGAGGATCGCCAGGGGGTCGAGATGCATTCCGGGTGGCTTTCTGTGAGAGCCGGGCCCCGGATCTTCCGCGAAGTGCCGCACGGGCTCATTTCGGAGGACCACTCGGCCCGGCATGACCGCAGCACCCACAAGGCGTGGGCGTGTCATACCTGACCGAAGGTCTCGCCCACCCGTAAGACTCCACGAGCCCGGCCACCGGGAACCCGAAGGCTCCAGTGTGTCGACGACCGGTTTGCAGGGCTACTCCCCTTCGCAGTCGTCAACACTACCTCACCTGCTCTGCGGGGAGACCGGTGGTCGGGCCTCCCCGTCCTGTCGCGCATCCTTCGCGGCGACCGCCGCAGCGACGAACGAGGCGACCAGCGGCCGGCGGTCCGTCTCCGGCCAGGCGAGGACCAGATGGCTGGCGGGAGCGTCGATCACCGGGACACACACCACTCCTGGGGGGACGGGTTCGACGAGCGAGCGCGGCAGCATCGCGATGGTCCGGCCGAGGGTGATCATCTGGATCATCTGCGGTACGTCGACGATCTCCGGCCCCGTACCGCCGTCGGGCACGTCCTTCCAGCGTGGCAGCGTCTCGTGTTCGAGGTCGGCCAGCCGCAGCTCGGTGCGGGAGGCCAGCCGGTGCTCGCCGGGCAGGATCGCGACGCGCCCCTCCACGTGCAGCGTCTCGTACGCCAGGCCCGTGAGGTCGTCGAACGGCGTGTGGAGCAGCGCCACATCGGCCCGGCCGTCGTGCAGGCGCTCGACTCGGTCCGTGGCACCACCGAACAGGATGTCCACCTGGCGCGCGCCGGGCCGTCGGGAGTACCGGGTGAGGATGCCGGACAACAGCGCCGCGTCACCGCCCGCCTTGATCACCAGCCGCAGGTGGGCCTCGGTGTCTCCCGCCCGGCGTGCGTGCCGGGCCGCGGCGGCGACCGCGTCGATCGCGTGGCGGCCGTGGTGCAGCAGGGTCTCCCCGGCGGGTGTGAGCGAGACATGACGGCTGGATCGCAGGAGCAGCTGGACGCCGAGGCGCGTCTCGATGCGCCGGATCGCCTTGGACAGCGCCGGCTGGGCGATCGACAGGCGCTCGGCGGCACGGCCGAAGTGCAGCTCCTCGGCGACCGCGATGAAGTATTCGAGCTCCCGCGTCTCCAGATCAACCATGCCTGGAGGTTATCGCTCCAGAACCAACGGGTCTTGGACTCGACCGGCACGGTGAGGGTTCCATGGACGCATGATTCACCACACGATGATCGTCTCCTTCAACGATTCCCTCCCGGACGCCGAGCTCGACCAGTTCCTCAAAGGCATGGAACAGCTGATGCGTGACTCCGGGACGATCCAGACCTTCTCGGCCCGGCGCCACATCAGGGTGCCCGTCGACGACCACAGCCCGGTGTTCGCGGCCACGGCCGTCGTGCAGTTCGGCTTCGCCGACCTCGACGCGCTCAACGCCTCGTTCGTGGCCCCCGGAGTCGAGGAATTCATCCGGGGCTGGAAGTCCCGGTTCCCGTACCAGGTGGTCTGGGTCAACCACGAGCCGCTCGACTGACCGGCCCCGACCAGCTCGCGGCGCGCACCGCGCCGCGAGCTGGTCGAGGCGTGCGGTGGTTCCCGGAGAGCCATGGGCAGATCAGGGTGGTCCGGATAGGGTCGGGGCGGCGCGACTGCCTGTTCGAAAGCAAGGGATGCAAGGTGACGGACGGAGCAGCGATGAAGACCGCCCGCGTGCTCGTGGCGGCGGACAAGTTCAAGGGCTCGCTGACGGCCGTACAGGTCGCGGAGCGGGTGACGGCCGGACTGCGGCGCGTCGTACCGGGGTTGCGGGTCGAGACGCTGCCCGTCGCGGACGGCGGCGACGGCACGGTCGCGGCGGCGGTGGCCGCCGGATTCGAGCGCCGCGAGGCGCGGGTGACCGGGCCGCTGGGTGACCCGGTCACGGCGGCGTACGCGGTGCGTGACACCACAGCCGTGGTGGAGATGGCCGAGGCCTCGGGCCTCCAGCACCTGCCCGCAGGGGAGTTCGCCCCGCTCACGGCGACCACGTACGGCAGCGGGGAACTGCTGGCGGCCGCACTCGACGCGGGCGCCAGGACCATCGTGTTCGGCGTCGGCGGCAGCGCCACGACGGACGGCGGCGCCGGCATGCTCGCCGCGCTCGGGGCCCGCTTCCTGGACGGCGACGGCAAACCCGTCGGCCCCGGCGGCGGTGCACTCGCCGGGCTGGCCGACGCCGACCTGTCGGGGCTCGACCCCAGGATCGAGGACATCGACCTGATCCTGGCCAGCGACGTGGACAACCCGCTGACCGGGCCCAAGGGTGCCCCCGAGGTCTACGGGCGGCAGAAGGGCGCCACCGAGGACGACATCGCCGTCCTCGACGCGGCACTCGTCCACTACGCGTCCCTCCTGGGGCCCGAGACCGCAGAGCTGCCCGGAGCGGGCGCCGCCGGAGGCATCGGATACGGCGCACTGGTCGCGCTCGGCGCGCGTTTCCGCCCCGGCATCGAGGTGATGCTCGACGTCCTGGGCTTCGCCCCCGCCCTGGCCCGCGCCACGCTCGTCGTCACCGGCGAGGGCTCGCTCGACGAGCAGACCCTGCACGGCAAGGCCCCGGCCGGGGTCGCCGCGGCGGCGCGCACCGCGGGCGTCGAGGTCGTCGCCGTGTGCGGGCGTCTCGCCCTGCCGCCCGAGGCACTGGCCGGGGCCGGCATCCGCCGGGCCTACGCCCTCACGGACCTGGAGCCGGACCCCGCCGTCTGCATGGCACAGGCCGGACCCCTGCTGGAGCGCGCGGCCGAGGCGATCGCCCGCGACTTCCTGTCCTGACGCACCGCGGTGAGGGGGTTGCCGGACAGTCCGGCAACCCCCTCACCGCTGCGGCGCCGTCAGCCTGAAGGCGTCCAGCGCAAGCACCGTCTCGACCAGTTCGCGCGGCTGTGACAGCGACCGCGAGGTCAGCCGCTCCAGCCGGCGCAGGCGGTTGAACACGGTGTTGCGATGGCAGTGGAGCCGCACCGCCGCGCGTCCCGCCGAACCCCCGCACTCCAGCCATGCGTCGAGGGTCCCCACCAGCAACGCCCGGTCCGCCGGATCCAGCGCCAGCAGCGGCCCGAGGACATCCTCGACCAGCGGGGCCGTGAGCTCCGGCCGCCCCTCCAGCAGGGCGCGGAACAGCGCCGGGCCCCGCTCCTCGGTCCTGCCCGATCCGGACGAACACCCCGACCCGCTCATGGCCGATGAGGATGCCACCGGCTGCGCAGGGGACGGCAGCGCATCACCTCCCTCTGTGCACGGGCACAACCGGGCCGTTCGAAGACGGGGCACCCGCAGCGAGTGCGCCCGTGGCCGTGGACGCACGCCTCGCCCGCTGCTGGTCTGTGGCACCACGACGACCAGTCGGAAGGAGGAGGACGCATGGCAACGCTCGAGATCCGCGAACTGTCCGTGGGCTACGGCCCGGTACGCGCACTGCGTGACGTCTCCGTCGATGTGCCGGCCGGTGCGATCACCGCTGTACTCGGCGGCAACGGCGCGGGAAAGACCACGCTGCTGCGGGCCGTGTCGCGGACCCTCGGCTTCCACCGCGGGACGGGCACGGGCACCATCCGCTTCGACGGCCGCCCCCTGGAAGGGCTCGGCCCCGACCGGGTGGTGGCGGCAGGGGTCATCCAAGTGCCCGAAGGGCGGCAGGTGTTCGCCCGGATGACGGTGGCGGACAATCTGCGGGCCGGCGCACTGGGGGCACGCGGCGGGCGCAAGGCCGATGCCGCCGCCCTCCGCCGCGTACACGAGCTGTTCCCGGTGCTCGCCGAGCGCGCGCACCAGCGGGCCGGACTGCTGTCCGGCGGAGAGCAGCAGATGCTGGCGATGGGCCGCGCCCTGATGGCCGGGCCCCGGCTGCTGCTGCTCGACGAGCCGTCCCTCGGCCTCGCCCCGCTGATGGCGGCCAGGATCGCCGAGACGGTCCAGGAGATCAACGCGGGCGGCACCTCCGTCATGCTCGTCGAGCAGAACGCGGCCATGGCGCTGCGGCTTGCCTCCACCGCGTACGTACTCGACGTCGGCGAGGTCGCACTCGAAGGACCGGCCGACGAGCTCGCCGCATCCGACGAGGTGCGCCGGCGCTATCTCGGCGTCGTCGACGAGACGGCCGCCGAGGACGCCGCGCAGGCGGAGGGCGTCACCCGCACCCTGAGCGGGTGGTCGGCGTGACGAGAGCCCCGGCCCCGCTCGCCGTACGCGAGGTGACCGTGCGCTTCGCCGGACTCACCGCCCTGGACGCGGTGTCCTTCACCGTCGAGCCGGGCAGCGTGCACGCTGTCATCGGCCCCAACGGCGCGGGGAAGTCCACCACCTTCAACGTGCTCTCCGGCGTCTACCGCGCCGCCTCGGGCACCGTGCACCTCGGTTCCACCGAACTCACCGGTCTCGCCCCGCACACGATCGCAGGACTCGGTGTCGCCCGCACCTTCCAGAACCTGGCCCTGCCGCCGCACGCCACCGTCGCCGAAAGCCTCATGCTCGGTCGGCACCGGCTGACCCGGGCCGGGTTCGTGGCCTCCGGACTGCGGCTGCCCTCCGCCACCCGGGAGTCCCACCGCCATCTCGAACGGGTGCGTGAGATCGCCGAGTTCATCGGCCTGGACAGGGAACTCGACTTCCCCGCAGGCGCACTCCCGTACGGGAAGCAGAAGCTCGTCGAGCTCGGCCGCGCCCTGTGCATGGAGCCCGAGGTGCTCCTCCTGGACGAGCCCATCGCCGGCATGACCGCCGACGAGCGCCGCCGCACCGCGGCCGTCGTCGCCGGAGTCCGCGACAGCCTCGGCATCTCGATCGTCATGGTCGAACACGACATGGGGGTGGTCATGCGGCTCGCGGACGCGGTGACCGTACTCGACTTCGGACGCAGGATCGCGGGTGGCACGCCCGCCGAGGTGCAGAACGACCCGGCCGTCGTGCGGGCCTACCTGGGGGCACAGGAATGACCACCTTCATCGAACTCCTCCTCGGCGGACTGTCCATCGGCTCCGTCTACGCACTGATCGCCCTCGGTTTCGTCGTCATCTTCAAGGCCACCGAGGTCGTCAACTTCGCCCATGCCTCGCTGCTGCTCGCCGGCGGCTACGTCACCGCCGTACTCCATGACGACATCGGCTTCTGGCCGGCGCTCGGTGTGGGCATCGCGGGCGCGGCGGTCGTCGGTTCGGCGGTCGAGTTCTTCGTCATGCGCCGCTACCGGGGCAGCGACCAGAGCGTCCTGGCCATCGTCACCATCGGCGTCGACATCCTGCTCACCACCGAACTCACCCGGCGCATGGGCACCGATGTGATGTCGCTCGGAGACCCATGGGGGGACGACGTCGTCACCGTCGGAGGCGTCACCCTCGCCGAGACCCGTATCGCGGCGTTCCTCGTCGCGGGACTGCTCATCACGGTGTTCCTGCTCGCCTTCCGCTTCACCTCCTGGGGCGTGTCGATGCGCGCCGCCGCCGAGAATCCACGGACCGCCGCCCTGATGGGTATCCGCCTCGGCCGGGTCTCCCTCTCCGCCTGGGCGGTCGCCGGAGCACTCGCCGCGGTCGCCGCGCTCTTCCTCACCGTGTTCCCGACCCCCGGCCTGGAACGGGCCACCTCACTCGCCGCGCTCAAGGCGTTCCCCGCCGCGATCCTCGGCGGCCTCGACTCGACGACGGGGGCGCTCGTCGGCGGGCTCGTCGTCGGAGTCACCGAGTCACTCGCCACGGGCTACCAGAGCGACCTCTCCTTCCTCGGACGCGGTATCGGTGACCTCGCGCCGTATCTGGTGATGGTGGTCGTCCTGCTCGTCCGGCCGGCGGGACTCTTCGGTACGAAGGAGCTGTCCCGTGTCTGAAGCCGTCCAGGACACCGGCGCGCGCGAAGCGCTCACCGCCCGGTTGCGCCGGCCCGCCCCCTACCTCCGGCTCGCCGGCTCGGTGCTGCTCCTCCTGCTCCCGTTCTACCTGGACCGCTTCTGGCTCCAGGCCGGACTGTTCGCGACGGCCGCCGCGATCGGGGCGATCGGCCTCAACCTCCTCACCGGCTCCACCGGCCAACTCTCCATGGGACACGCCTTCTTCCTCGCGGTCGGCGCGTACGGCTACTGCGTCCTGGCGGGGGAGAGCAGTACGGAGAACGGCCACGCCCTCACCGGGCTCGGCCTGCCCACCTGGCTCGCCGCCGTCCTGGCCGTGCTCCTCGCGGGAGCGGCGGGCGGGCTCTTCAGCCCCATCGCGGGGCGGCTGAGCGGCGCCTACCTCGGTATCGCCACGCTCGCGCTGATCTTCATCGGCCAGCACGTGCTGTTCAACGCGGGCTCGCTCACCGGAGGCTTCAACGGCCGCCCCGTACCGCCCCTCTCGCTCTTCGGGTTCACCTTCGACGACACCGAGGTGGTCGTGGCCGCAGTGCCCTTCCACTCGTCCGAGAAGCTCTGGTACCTGGCGCTGGCCGCCCTGCTGGCCTGTGGGCTCTTCGCCCGAGGGGTGCTGCGCGGCAGGCCGGGCCGGGCGCTCAACGCGATCCGGGACCATCGGATCGCCGCCGGGGTGATGGGGGTGCCGGTGGCCCGCTACCGGGCCGGTGTCTTCGTCCTGTCCTCGATGTACGCGGGCCTCGCCGGGGTCCTGCTCGCGCTGGTCTTCCAGCGCACCGTGCCCGAGTACTTCGGCATGATCCTGTCCCTCGAATACCTCGCCATGATCGTCATCGGCGGTCTCGGCAGCGTCGCGGGAGCCGTCATCGGCGCCGCGTTCGTGTCGCTGCTCCCGCAGGTGCTCACCCACTACAGCGACTCCCTCCCTCTGGTGTCCGCCCCCGGTACGGGCGGCGTCGCACCGGGCGAGGCGTCCCGCTATCTGTACGGCGCCGCGGTCGTCGCGGTCGTCCTGTTCCTGCCCGGCGGCATCACGCGTCCGAAGAATCCAGGGGAGAAGAAATGAAGCTACGTGTTGTCGGAGCCGTCGTCGCGGCTCTCACCCTCACCCTCGCGGGATGCAGCGAGAAGGCGAAGTCGTCGGACGACGGCGCCGGGGACGCCCAGGGAGTGAAGACGGGGGAGGGCGTCACCGACTCCAAGATCACTCTCGGGGCGCTGACCGACATGACCGGCGTGTACGCGTCGCTGGGCAAGAGCGTCACCCAGGCACAGCAGCTCTGGGTCGAGGAGACCAACAAGGCGGGCGGCATCTGCGACCGGAAGATCGAACTGACCGTCCGTGACCACGGATACGACCCGCAGAAGGCGGTCAGCGCCTACACAGAGCTGGAACCGGACGTGCTGGGCTTCACCCAGTTCATCGGCTCCCCGTTCGTCGCCGCCGTCGAGTCGCGCATCGACGGCCAGGACAAGGGCATCGTCCTGCCCCAGGCCTGGTCGGCGAATCTGGTCGGTTCGAAGTACGTACGTGTCATCGGCGCCACCTACGACGTCGAGACGATCAACCTGATCGACTTCCTGCTCGACGAGAAGCGCATCGCCGAGGGAGACAAGATCGGGCATGTCTACTTCGAGGGCGACTACGGCGAGAACGCCCTGGCCGGCTCGAAGTACGCGGCCAAGGAGGCGGGACTGACCGTCGTCGAGCAGAAGATCAAGCCGACCGACAACGACATGACCGCCCAGGTCTCCGCGCTCAAGCAGGCCGGTGTGAAGGCGGTCGTCGTCAGCGCGGGCCCGCGTCAGGCGGCCTCCCTGGTCGGCGTGGCCGCGGCCACCGGCTTCAAGGTCCCGGTCGTCGGCAACAACTCCGCCTACGCCCCGCAGCTCCTGGCGACGCAGGCGGGCGCCGCCCTGCAGAAGGACTACTACGTAGGCGCCTCCACCCTGCCCATCGGTGACAAGGCCGAGGGACCGGCGAAGCTCGCCGAGGCGTACGCGGCCATGTACCCGAAGGACGGCCTCGACAACGGCGTCATCGCCGGATACAACGCGGCGTCCGTCTTCGGCGAGGCCCTGGAGAAAGCCTGCGCGTCCAAGGACCTCACCCGTGCGGGTGTCGACGAGGCCCTGCTCACCGTCAAGGACTTCGGTGACGACTTCGGGATCCCGCACGACTTCACCGACCCGTCGGCGCCCTCCACCCGGCAGACCGTGGTCATGAAGCCCGACGCGAAGGTCCCCGGCGGCCTCACGGTGGTCCGGGCGGCCGAAGCGGCCCCGGCCGCCGAGTCCTTCACGCCCGCGCCCTGACCTCCCCGCACCCGCGCGGTGCCGGGCCGGGCCGTGGGGGCCGGGCCCGGCACCGCGCGGTCAGTACCCGGTGACCTGCGGCAGGTGCGTGTCTACGGGGTCGCCGATCCCCCGGGGACCCCGCCGTTGGTCCACACCGGGTCCGGCCAGACACCGGTGCAGGCGGGCGGGTCCGCGTACCAGCCCGAGTTGCCCGAGCCCTGGGTGATCTCGAAGCCGCTGCCGACACAGTTGTGGATCGGGTTGGACTGCGCGATGTGTGTGGCGACGACGTCGTCGAACGTGGCGGCGCCCGGGGCCTGGATCTGCAGCGCGTACGTACCGGCCCCGTCGATCCTGATGTGGTCGAAGTGCAGCCCGTCGCTAGAGCCCTCGATCAGATGGATCGCGGCGTAGGAGCTGTCCAGGATCTCGCTGTCGCTGATGTTGATGGTCGCGCCGCTGATCGGTTCGTTGAGTCCGCTGAACCAGATCGCACCGACGCCGAACTGCCAGTTGAAGTCGTTGTTCCCGGTCCGGATCAGGGTGTTGCGGGCGACGGTATGTGTGCCCGAAACCGCCGTCCCCTGACCGGAGTTGACGCCGGGATAGCGGTTGGCGATGTGTAGTCCGCCGCCGTTGGTGACGGTGTCCGCCATGACGTTGTCGGAGATCGTGATGTCCTTGCCGCCGTACGTGACGATGTTGTTGGCGAGTACCGGCAGGATCACGGTGTTGAAGGTGAACTCGTTGTTCACGTTCGGGACGTTCTCCGCCCACATGGCCAGACCGTCGTCGCCGGTGTTGCGGACGAAGGTGTTGGTCACCGTGGAGTTCGTGACGCCGTAGTGGAAGTTCACCCCGTCGGCGGTCTGGTCGAGGATCCGGCTGTTCCTGACCGTGAAGTCGTCCATCGGACCGTCCATCCAGGCACCGCACTTGGTGTGCTGCATCCAGACGTTGTCCACGACCGAGTGGGACATGGCGCCGCCGATGGCGTTGACCTGGTCCTCGTCCACCCGCTCGCGGATGTCGCCGATGACGGCGAAGTCCTTGAGGGTGACATCGCTGCTGCCGCCCTCGTCCGCGTACTTTCCGTAGACCCCTACCGCCTTGCTGCGGTCCGTCGGATGACGTCCCGTCAGCACGCTGTACCAGGGGCCGGCGCCGCGCAGAGTCACCTGGTCGACGACGATGTGGTCGGTGACCTGGAAGGTCCCCTGCGGGATGTACACCTCCTCGCCCTGGGTGCGGCCCGCGTCGACCGCGGCCTGGATCTCCTCGGTGGAGTCGGCGGCGCCCGTCGGGTCGGCGCCGAAGTCGTCCACCACGTCCAGCGCGCCGGACGGCTTGTCGACGGGCGCGGCGACCTGCTCGAAGTCTGCCAGGTCGATGGTGAACGAGGGTGAGTCGTCGGTGGAGGTGACCTGGAGCCTGACCTTCGTACCTGCGGCCAGGGTGGACCCGAACATGGCCCGTGTCTCGTCGTAGAAGTGGTGCGGGTCGGTGTCGCCCGGATTGTTGTTGAACGGGTAACCCCCGTAGAACCAGCCGTACTTCGATGTCACCGGCACGCTCTTGAGCGAGTCACCGTCGACTCTCAGGTCGAGCGAGGCGTCCAGGCCCGCCCCGGCCGCGTCGTCGGGCAGTGAGTAGCGGAAGGTCATGGCGTTCGCGGGGGCCGTGAGTGTGAACTCGACGTACTCACCGGTGGCGTCGAGGGTGACGGCCTGCCGCCCCGAGGCCTCGGAGGGCAGGGAGCCGTAGAGGCGGTCGGGGCCGATCAGGGTGCCGTTGGTGGCGGCGTACTCGGCTTCCTGTTCCTCGAACGGGACGGCTGCGCCCCGGCCGGATATCCCGACGGGCGACGGAGCGGGGACGGCGGCGGCCTGGGCCGGGGCGGCGCCGGCCAGTACCACTGTCGCCGTGGCGGCCAGTGCGAGGGAGAGGGAAGCGGACAGGGAGCGTCCGAGCGGACGGGGTCCGATACGGGGTGGGGTCACGTGTGGGCGTCCTTGCGGCTCGTGGGGGCTCTTCGGACGCCCACAGGCTAGGAGCACGCAGGTAAAGAAGTCCACGGTGCTGCGCAAGATATTGAATTTATCGCTCAAATTAATGACTGAGCTGCGGGAATGCTGAGCGTGCGTACGGGGGTCGTGGCGCGTCCGGAGCCGAGCGGTGTCTTCACGTAGTGAAGCTTGTCATGCCCATTGACAGCGGTTCCGCTCTGCTGGCTTTATATGACGAGGACATGGGAGCGCTCCCATGGTTTCCCCAAAGCACCCTGGGGTGCCGATGAACCCCACCGCCTCGGCGCCCCAGGGCTTCCACCACACCGCACGAAGGCGCCCGGCCGGCACCGGGCGGCCGCATGGCGGTGAACCGTCGGTTTCACGGGGTTGAACCTTCGCCGGGAAGGCGAACCGGGGCGAAGACACCGCAACCCAGGTGGCGGCCGGACTGATCTTCTTGACTGAAGCAGGTCCGTCAGCCGAGGAGCCACCTGATGCCGAGCACCACGCCCGCCGAGATACGCACCGCCCCGGCGAGCGGCGGATCCGCACCGCCCGGAGCCCACACCAGGCGGCTGGACATCCAGGGGTTGCGCGCGGTGGCCGTCGGTCTTGTGGTCCTCTCGCACGCGGGAGTGCCCCAGGTCGGCGGCGGCTACATCGGTGTCGATGTCTTCTTCGTGATATCAGGCTTCCTCATCACCTCGCTGCTGCTGCGCGAACTCGCCACCCATGGGCGGGTGTCGGTCCGTTCCTTCTACGCCCGCCGAATACTGCGGCTGCTCCCCGCGTCATCCCTGGTCATCGTCGTCACACTGGCCGGGACGTGGCTGTTCCTGTCGAAGGCGCGGCTCGCCGAATACGCGGGCGACGCCCTCGCCGGTGCCCTGTACACGGTCAACTTCCGGCTGGCGGCGGCCGGTACGGACTATCTGGCCCGGAATAGCCCGCCCTCGCCGTTCCAGCACTTCTGGTCGCTGGCCGTGGAGGAGCAGTTCTATCTGGTGTGGCCGCTGCTCCTGCTCCTCGCCTGGCGGATCGCCCGCGGCAGGCGCCGACCCGTCGCGGTGCTCCTCGGAGTGCTGTGCCTGGGGTCGTTCGCGGCGAGCGTCCTCATGACGAACTCCTCGGCGTCCTGGGCGTACTTCGGCTCCCTCACCCGCGCCTGGGAGCTGGGGGCAGGCGCGTTCCTCGCGCTGGGCACGCGCCGGCTGGAACGCCTGCCGGCCGCCCTCGCGGCCGCGATGTCCTGGATCGGCCTGGCCTGCCTCGCGCTGGCGGCGGTCCGGTACGACGACGGCACGCCCTTCCCCGGCCACCACGCCCTCCTGCCCGTCGCCGGGGCCGCGCTCGTCCTGGCGGGCGGCTGCGCGCGCGCCCCGCGCGGCGCGGGGCGGCTGCTCGGGCGGCGGTCGCTGGTGTGGCTCGGCGGGCTCTCCTACGGCTGGTACCTGTGGCACTGGCCGCTCCTGGTCATCGTGCCGGCGGCGCTCGGCAGCGCCGACGGCACGGCCGGCGTGCCCCTCGCGCTCGGGCTCTCGGCGGCGGCGCTGGGCCTGGCATGGCTGACCCTGCGCCTCGTCGAGAACCCGGTCCGCTTCCAGCGGGCCCTGCGCACGCGCCCCCACCGCGCCCTGGTTCTCGGGGCCGCGTTGTCGGCCGGCACCTCGGCGCTGTCCCTGACGGCGGCCGCGGTCCCGCCGACGATCGAAGTCGGCGGCCCCGCACCCGCGTTGACGCGGGCTCTCCAGGACGCGCCGGCCCCGCAGGCGCGCCTCACCGCACTCCTGGCGTCGTCCCCCACGGCCCTGCCGAGCAATCTCGCCCCGCCCCTGCCTCAGGTCAAGTCCTCCCGCTCCGCGGTCTACCGGGACGGCTGCCACGTCGACTACGCCGCCACCGGCACCCGGCCCTGCGTCTACGGCGACCGGACCTCCTCCCGTACGGTCGTCCTCTTCGGCGACTCCCACGCGGCCCAGTGGTTCCCGGCCCTGCAACGGCTCGCGACCGTACGCGGCTGGAAGCTGGTCTCGCTGACGAAGGCCTCCTGCAAGGCCGCCGACGTGACCATCATCAGCGGCCACAAGCCCTACACCGCATGCGACACCTGGCGCTCCCACGCCGTGGCACGGATCAAGGATCTGCATCCTGACCTGGTCGTCGTCTCCTCGTCGGACGCCGGAGACCCGTACCACCCCGCCGCCGACCCCCTGCGCCGGTGGACCACCGGCTTCGAGCACACCTTCCGCGACCTGGGTGCCTCCGGCGTCCGGGTCGCCGCCCTGCTCGACACCCCGTGGCCCGAGGGCGACCCGGTCGACTGCGCCGCGAGGAACTCCCTGCAGCTGCGCGCCTGCGCGAACCATCTGCCGGAAGCCACCCACGACGCGAGCCGCGGTGTCGCCGTCCGTGCCGCCGCGTCCGCCACGGGCACCACCGTCATCGACCCCACCCCCTGGATCTGCGCCCCCGGCACCGGCATCTGCCCCGTGGTCGTCGGCGACACCGCGGTCTACCGCGACGAGAGCCACCTCTCGGAGGCGTACGCGGGCGCGCTCGCCCCGGTGCTCGCCCCCTCGCTGGAACGTCTCATCGGCGGGCCATGACCCCCTGTCAGCCCTCCTGCGACAGGGCGTTCAGGAGCAGCAGGGCGATGTCGTCGGTGCCCGGCGTGGCCCGTTTCGCGTACCGGACGAGCGCGTCGGCGACCGATTCCATGCCCTGGTCCAGGGCGAGGGCGAGGTGTGAGGCGAGCTCGGTGGCGGCGTCGTCGATGTCCACCCCCGGGGCCTCCACGAGTCCGTCGGTGTAGAGCGCGAGCACCGCGCCGGGCGGCAGCGGCACCTCGGCCGTCGGGTAGCGGGACGCGGGATCGATGCCGAGGAGGAGGCCGGGCGGCAGGTCGAGGACCTCCGTCTGTCCGTCGGGGTGCCGCAGCAGGGGTGCGGGATGGCCGGCGGTGGCCAGGCGGACGGTGTGCCGGGCGAGGTCGATATGCGCGTAGAGGCAGCTGGTGAACAGGCCGGGGTCGAGGTCGGTGAGCAGGCGGTTGGTGCGGGCCAGCACCTCGTCGGGCGGTGCGCCTGCCGAGGCGTGCACGGCGGTACGGACCTGGCCCATGAGCGCGGCGGCGTTCTCGTTGTGGCCCTGTACGTCGCCGATGGTCGCGGCGGCCGTGGTGTCGTCGAGCCGGATCAGGTCGTAGAAGTCCCCGCCGATGCCCATGCCCCGTGTCGAGGGCAGATAGCGGGCCGCCACGTCCAGGCCGGCGACCGGAGGCAGGCTGTGGGGCAGGAGGTGGGCCTGGAGGCTGTGTGCGAGCCGGTCCTTGGCGTCGTAGAGGCGGGCGCGGTCCAGAGCCTGGGCGAGGAGTCCGGCGATGGAGGTCAGCAGGGCGCGTTCATCGAGGTCGAAGCGGTGCGGACGGTCGTAGGCGAGTGCCAGGGCGCCGACGGGGTGTCCGGAGACGACCAGCGGGAGGACGGCACAGGCGGCGACCGTGGCGTCGAGACCGGCCGAGGGGTAGGCGCGCTTCAGCTCGGTCACGCTGGAGTAGAAGTCGGGGATGCCCGTCGTCAGACCATGCGTCGCCGGCGTGGGCGAGGTCAGGGGTGCACCGTCGAAGCGGTCCATGAGCGAGGGCCTGGTGCCTCGGCGTCCCTCGACCCTCAGCCGTCCCTCCACGGCCGTCATCACGACGAGGGTCTGGATGCGGAAGGCGGGCATCAGCTGGTCGCCGATCAGCTCGATCACGTCCTGGGTGCCGACGGCCTCGGTGAGCGTCGCCGCCAGGTGCATCAGGTGGTAAAGCGCGGTGGCACGGCTGGGCACGGAGGAGGCGGCGGGCAGCGAGGGCGTCGGGATGTCCTTCGGACCGGGCCGCGTCGTGGGCACGATCCGGACGCTGATTCCGGTGGCGTTCGGGAACAGATGGAAGGAGAGCCATTGGTCCGGAGGCCGGAGCACGTTGAAGGAGGTCCGCTGGCGGCTGATGACGGCGGCCCGGTAGTGATCCTCGACGGTGGGGTTGTCCAGCCAGGGGAGCGACACCCAGGGCAGTGTGCCCAGCACCTCGTCGGCCGGGACGCCGAGGAGGTCGGCGGCGCCGTCGTTGAGGAAGGTGACGGTCCCGTCGATCGCCAGCGAGCAGCTCCCGCCGGGCAGCCGCCGCACGAACTCCGCGGTGGCGATGGCCTCGCCCGGTTTCGGCGTGGGCGGTTCCGGCGGGGGCAGCACCCGCGGCTGGGCGCCGGCCAGGATCGGGTAGCCGCTGCTCTCCGACTGCTGGAGGAGCATGCCGATGCCATGGCAGCCCCTGACGACGGCCTCCCGCTCCTCGTCCGTCAGCTGCGGGGGATGCGAGCCCGGCCACAGCAGCACGAGCCCGCCCCGGTCGGTGGCGCCCGCGCGGATGGGCGCGGCGCCCAGCGCGAACCGGTACGGCAGGACGAGCGCGGGGCGTGGGTAGCGGCGTGCCAGTTCCTCCTGGCTTCCGAGCCAGATCAGACACCTCAGGCGTACGGCGTCGGCCACCGGCATCGGGGCGGAGAGGGGCACCCGGGTCCAGGGGGTGGTCAGCTGTCCGGGAACACCCGCGAGCACGGCGAGTTGCAGCGTGGTGTCGTTCCGGGGGAGCAGGTACAGCATCGCCACGGACGCGCCGGTCTCACGCACGAGCCGGGTCACGGCGCTGCCGAGCAGCTCCGTGCCCGAGCCTGTGGCGGCCACGGGGGCCGCAGGGTTCCGCACACTCTCCAGCCTCCCCCGCGCCGGGCGGCCGCGCACCCGCTGCCGGGCGGCGGAGCGTGCGCTCCTGTCGGTGGATCCGTACGCCCGTAGCGATGTGGCGTGGGTCACATTGACAGCCTTCTGGATTCTAGATCCTATAGGAAATAGAGAAAGGGAGCCGAGATGACTCACACCGCAGAAACCTGGCCGATCGCCGCCGCCCTCCTGCAGTTCCCGAATGTAGGGGCCGACGGCGTCTCCACGCAGGACCAGACCGCCCCACAGTGGGCGGAGGCACTTCAGGACGTCGTGGACGCCGGGTTCACCGAGGTCGACCTCACGGACGGCTGGCTGCGGCCGGGAGACCTGGCTCCCGCGCGCATCGAGGAGTTGAGGAGGACGCTCTCCGGCGTCGGCCTGACGGCTCCGGCGATCTCCGCGATCCGCCGCAGCGTCATCGACCCCGTCGACGGCGACGCCAACCTCGCCTACTCGCACCGCACCATCGACGCGGCCGCGGCCCTCGGTGTCCCGCTGGTCTCGGTCGGCCTGCACCGGCCGCTCACCCCGGAGCAGCAGGCCGTGCTCTGGTTCTGGACGGTGCCGGGCCCGCAGGATCCGGTCGGTGACCGCGAGACCTGGGACAAGGCCGTCACACGGCTGCGTGAACTCGCCGACCACGCGGCCTCGGTGGGCGTCGAGCTGTCCCTGGAGATGTACGAGGACACCTACCTCGGCACCGCCGACTCCTCCGTCGCGCTGCTCACCGACATCGGGCGCGACAACGTCGGTCTCAACCCCGATCTCGGCAACCTCATCCGGATGCAGCGCCCCATCGAGTCGTGGGAGTCGATGGTCACCAAGACGCTGCCGCACGCCAACTACTGGCACGTGAAGAGCTACTACCGCGTCGAGGACCCCGCCACGGGCACCGTGCTGACCGCCCCCGCCCCCATGGAGTCCGGCTTCGTCAGCTATCGCCAGGCTGTCCGGATCGCTCTCGCCCACGGCTACACCGGCGCGTTCTGCGTGGAGCACTACGGCGGCGACGGACTCAGCGTGGCCGCCTCCAACCGTGACTACCTCAGGCGCATCCTGCCCCGCAGCGCCGCCGCCTGAACGGCCCACTTCCCGCACCCGCCACACCTCTCCGACAAGGAGCCCCCTGCCATGACCCGGCTGTTCGACGACCCCGACCGCTTCAGCGAGGACCAGTTGCGGGGCTTCGCCGCCGCCTATCCGGAGCACGTCACCGTGGTGCCCGGGGGTGTCGTCCGTACCCGCAGGCCGGGTGTGGGCCAGGTCGCGGTCGTCGTCGGCGGGGGGTCAGGGCACTACCCCGCGTTCAGCGGGCTCGTGGGCGAAGGGCTCGCGTCGGGCGCCGTGGTCGGCAACATCTTCACCTCGCCCTCCGCACGGCAGGCCGAGTCCGTCGCGCGGGCCGCCGACACCGGTGGGGGAGTGCTCTTCGCGTTCGGCAACTACGCGGGCGACCGCATGAATTTCGGCATGGCCCAGGCCCGCCTGCGCGACGCCGGGATCGACACCCGCACCGTCCGCGTCACCGACGACGTGGCCAGCGCCCCCGCCGGGCGGCGCGACGAACGACGGGGCATCGCAGGCGACTTCACCGTGTTCAAGGTCGCCGGCGCGGCGGCCGGCGAAGGCCTCCCCCTGGACGCGGTCGAAGTGGCCGCCCGGCACGCCAACGACCGCACGTACTCCTTCGGCATAGCCTTCGACGGTTGTACGATGCCCGGCGCCGACACCCCGCTCTTCACCGTTCCCGAGGGCAAGATGGCCATCGGCCTCGGCATCCACGGTGAACCCGGCGTCCGCGACGCCGACATGGCCGACGCTCCGACTATCGCCCGCACCCTCGTCGAACAGCTGCTCGCCGAGCGCCCGGAGGACGCGGGGCCACGCGTCGCCGTCGTACTCAACGGCCTCGGCTCCACCAAGTACGAGGAACTCTTCCTGTTGTGGGGCCATGTGGCCGACGCCCTGGGCGAGGCCGGTCTCACCGTGGTGCGGCCCGAGATCGGAGAACTCGTCACCAGCCTCGACATGGCCGCCTGCTCACTCACCCTGATGTGGCTCGACGCGGACCTGGAACGCTGGTGGTGCGCCGACGCCGACGCCCCGGGATTCAGCCGAATGCCGCTGCCAGAAGCCTCCGGCCGGGCCCACGCCGAGCCGGCCGCCGCGCCCGTGGCCCAGGGCCCCGAGGGGGACGCGGGCTCGCGAGCCTCCGCGGCCGACGTCCTGGCCGCACTGCGTGCTCTGCGTACCGCGCTGCACGAGGCCGCCCCCGAGCTCGGCCGCATCGACGCGGTCGCCGGGGACGGTGACCACGGGCGTGGCATGAGTAAGGGGATCGACGCGGCCGTGCGCGCGGCGGAGGAAGCCGACTCGCGCAAGGCGGGCGCCGGTTCGCTGCTGGGCGCGGCCGCGGACGCCTGGGCCGACGAGGCCGGGGGCACCTCGGGTGTGCTGTGGGGCGTCGCGCTGCGGGCCCTCGCGCAGGAGCTCGGAGACACCGGCCGTGCCGACGGAGTGCGAGCGGCGGCCGGTGCCCGTGCCGCACTGGACGCCGTGACCTCGCTGGGTGGCGCGAAGCCCGGGGACAAGACCCTCGTCGACGCCCTCGTGCCGCTCGTCGACACCTTCACCGTCGGGGTCGCGCGTGGCGGCGCCCCGCGAACCGTGTTCGCCGAGGCCGCAACCGCGGCAACCGCCGCCGCCGCGTCCACCGCGGCCCTCACACCGCGTCTCGGTCGCGCCCGCCCGCTGGCCGAACGCAGCGTCGGAACCCCTGACGCGGGGGCGCAATCCCTGGCCCTGTGCGCCCGCACCGTTGCCGAAGTGCTCGGCAGCGACTGAGCGCGCACCGGCACATCTCGGCCGCACAACCGCCCGCATCCACCCACCACTTCACGGGACACCGACATGACGCTCCAGCAGGAACCGGCGCCGCTCCGCATAGTCATCGGCTGCGACGACGCCGGATACGAGTACAAGGAAGCCCTCAAGGCCGATCTGGAAGCCGACCCCCGCGTCGCGTCCGTGCAGGACATCGGGGTGGGCGTGGACGAACACACCGCCTACCCGCACATCGGTGTGGCCGCCGCCCGTCTGGTCGCGGACCAGGAGGCCGACCGCGCCCTCCTGCTCTGCGGAACCGGGCTGGGTGTCGCGATCAGCGCCAACAAGGTACGCGGCATCCGCGCCGTCACCGCACACGACGGCTTCTCCGTCGAGCGCTCGGTGCTCAGCAACAACGCCCAGGTCCTGACCATGGGCCAGCGCGTCATCGGCCTCGAACTCGCCCGCCGGCTGGTGCGCGAGTGGCTCGGCTACCGCTTCGACGCGACCTCGCCGTCGAGCGGGAAGATCGACGCCCTCAACGCCTACGACACGGCCGGGACCCCCGGCCCCGGGGACGCCCCCACCGGCTGCTGACCCCCGAGGGCGCCCGCAGAGCACCCGCACGCACGCCCGTGGCGCCGGCACACCCGCCACTACTTACAACGACGTAAGGACGCGCTCCCGCATGTCTCCACCAGTCCCGCCCGGGACCGACATCCTGGCGGCGGCGACCTCGCCCTGGAGCGGGCACGACACCCGGCTCATCGTCATGGTCGCCCTCGCCATCGGCGTGATCATCTCGCTGATCGCACTGCTCGACTTCCACCCGTTCGTCGCCCTGATAGCCGGCTCAGTCGTCCTCGGCATAGGTTCGGGCACCGCACTGACCGACGTCGTCGACTCGTTCGGCGACGGCATGGGATCCACACTCGGCTCCACCGGTGGTCTCATCGCCCTCGGAGCGATCCTCGGCAAGCTCCTGGCCGACTCCGGAGGCGTCGACCGCATCGTCGACACCATCGGCTCACGGTCGGGCCCCCGGCTGATGCCCTGGTCGATGGCGCTCATCGCCGCGGTCATCGGCCTGCCGATGTTCTTCGAGGTGGGCCTGGTCCTGCTGGTGCCCATCATCGTGGTCATGGCCCGGCGGACGAACACCCCGCTCGTCCTGCTCGCCGTGCCCGCCCTCGCGGGCCTCGGCACCATGCACGCGTTCGTGCCGCCGCACCCCGGGCCCCTGGTCGCCGTCAGCGCGCTCAGCGCCGATGTCGGCACCACGCTCGGCCTCGGCCTCATCGCGGCCATCCCCACCGTGATCATCGCGGGGCCGCTGTACGGGAAGTTCATCGCGCGCCGTGTGCACAGCGAGGCCCCGGCCGAGCTCGTCGCCACCCTCGTCAAGGAGGCCGACCGGACACAGGGCACGGGCACCGACCGCAGGCTCCCGAGCTTCACCACCTCGGTGGGCGCGGTCGCCCTGCCCGTCGTGCTGATGCTCGCCAAGTCCGTCGCCGACATCGCGTTCCCCGGCGACGCCTGGTACAACCACCTGCTCGACTTCCTCGGTACCCCGCTCATCGCGATGTTCGTCGCCGTCCTCGTGGCCATGGTCGTCTTCGGCTTCCGGCTCGGACGCAGCCGCGCCGAGGTCCGTACCGTCGTGACCGCGGGACTGCCCGCCGTCGCCGGCATCCTGCTCATCGTCGGCGCGGGCGGAGGCTTCAAGCAGATCATCGTGGACACCGGTGTGGCCGACGCCATCGGCAAGTTCGCGGCCGAGGCGGACATGCCGCTGCTCGTACTCGGCTGGCTGCTCGCCGTGCTGATCCGGCTGGCCACCGGCTCGGCGACCGTCGCCACCACCGCCGCGGCAGGCATCATGGCTCCGTTGGTGGCGGGCACCCCGCAGGTGGAGGCCTCCCTGATCGCGCTCGCGGTGGGGGCGGGATCGCTCTTCTTCTCGCACGTCAACGACGCCGGTTTCTGGCTGGCGAAGGAGTACTTCGGGATGAGCGTCTCCCAGAACATCAAGACCTGGTCGGTCCTGTCGACGATCGTCGCCGTGATGGGCCTGGGGATGTCCCTGCTCATGTACGCGGTCCTCGTCTGACACCCGGACCGGGAGAACCCGACAGCAGAATCCGTCCGCACGGCCCCCGCATCCCGCACCCCGCATCCCGTAAGGAAGAGGCAACCGATGCCCGCTGAGATAACCACCCCCACCACCGCCGTCCTCGGCCTCGGCGCCATGGGCCTGCCGATGGCCGACCGACTCGCCGGTGCGTTCCCGGTCCAGGCCTTCGACGTCTTCGAGGAGCGGCGCGCACTAGCCGTCCGGGGCGGTGCCACCCCCGCCGCCACTCCGGCCGACGCGGTACGCGGCGCCGACGTGGTGGTCATCGCCGTACGGGACCAGGAGCAGCTGGAGTCCTGTCTGTTCGGCGGCGGGGCCGTCGAGCACGGCGCCGCCGAGTCGCTGCGCGACGGTGCGGTCGTCGTCGTCACCTCGACCGTCGGCGTCGACGCCGTCCAGGACGTCGCGGCGCGTCTCGCCGCACAGGGGGTGAGCCTGGTCGACGCCCCCGTCAGCGGCGGCGCCGTACGCGCCGGGACCGGTGATCTGCTCATCATGGCGGGCGCGGACGAGGCCGCCCTCGACGCGGCCAGGCCCGTCCTGTCCCGGCTCGGCTCCACGCTGCACATCGTCGGACCGCGCGTCGGCGACGGCCAGATCATGAAGACGGTCAACCAGCTCCTGTGCGGTATCCACACCGCCGCCGCCGCCGAGTCCCTCGCGCTCGCCCGCGCTCTCGGCATCGATCTGGACCGCGCCGTCGACGTCCTCGGCCAAGGCGCCGCAGCCTCCTTCATGCTGGCCGACCGGGGCCCGCGCATGGCCCAGCAGTACGAAGTGACGGACGACGGCACCGGCGGCCCCGAGCTGCGCTCCCGTCTCGACATCATCCGCAAGGATATGAACATCGTGGTGTCACTGGCCAAGAAGGCAGGCGTCGCCACCTCCGTGGCCGCGGCGGCCGACCAGCTCTACCAGCTCGCCATCAGCCAGGGCTTGGCCGCCGAGGACGACTCGGCGCTGGTCACCCTGCTCTCCCCGCGCACCACCGGCTGAACAGCCTGGTCGGGGCAGGGCTGCCGTTCCGACTAGGCTGAAGACGGTCAGCCGGTCGCGTCGTCCGGCATGTCACAGGGAGAGTCAACGATGGGATCAGCCGGCAGGCAGGTACGTCCGGCCGGGCTCGGCAGGACAGTCCTCATGGACGAGGCGTACGACGCGTTGCTCGCCCTGATCCTCGACGAGGGCCTGGAACCGGGCACGCCCCTGCGCATCGACACCATCGCCAAGGACTGGGGCGTCTCGCCGACCCCGCTGCGCGAGGCACTCGCCAAGCTGGAGAACACAGGCCTGGTCGTGCGTGTCCCGCACCGTGGCTACACGGTCGCCCCTCTTCTGGACGACGGCGGGTTCCGGGAGCTCATGGGTGCCCGGCTGTTGATCGAGCCGTACAACGCCCGCCAGGCCTGCGAGCGGGACGCGGCGGGGACGGCGCGCGCGCTGGCCGAGAGCCACCGGCTGATGGAGGCGGCGGCGGTGCAGCGCGTGGCGGACGACTTCCGTGCCTACCTCCAGGCGGACTCGGCCTTCCACGCCACGATCGCCCATGCCGCGGGCAACCGCTTCCTCAGCGCGGCGATCGACCCGCTGGGCGCGCACATCCAGCGCTTCCGCCGTTTCACCGGCGGCCGGGTCAGCGACACGGAGGAGGCGCTCGCCGAGCATGCCGCAGTCCTCGGCGCGTTCGAGGCGCGGGACTCGGAGGGCTGCGAGACCGCGATGCGTATCCACCTGGAAGGTGTGGCCCACCGGTCGTTCGGTCACTGACGCCCGCCTTCCGCGTGGCGGCTCAGCGGCGACGACCGCTCAGGGCTGCCAGGTGCCGTCCGTGCCGTGCCCTCGGCGGACCTCGCGCTCGGGGGCTTCGCCGAGCGCCGTCCCCACTGACGGATCTATCGGGGTCTCCTGCCTCAGCGCCTGCGGACCCCCGGCCCGGCTCGTCGTCCGAATGGCGGCAGGACAGCTCAGACTGTCCCCGGCCCTGCTGATTGCCCAACGGTGTGCCTCGACGGCGCGCCGGCGAGGCACACCGATGCGTGCGGTGGCCGGACCCGCCACCGCACGCACGAGGGCCCGGATGCTGGGGAGCATCCGGGCCCTCGTGCTGTCGTGTTCGTGTCGCGTGTTCCGCGTGGCTACGGGAGCTGCGCCGTCCGTGCCTCGCGCCGGTTGTCGCGGAAGGTGTTCACCCGCCGTGCCGTGGCGAAGAGCGGGATCACCGCCCCCAGGACCACCTGGAGCGCACAGCCGGTCTGGAGGAGCAGCTGGCCACCGGGGGCGTCGAACGCCCAGGCGGCGAGGAGCCCCATCGCGGCCACGATCCAGCTGAGCATCGCCACCGCGAGGACACCCCGCGGCTTCGGGTACTCGACCCGGCTGACCATCAGCCACGCCACTCCGATGATCGCGAGCAGCGTCGGTACGAAGGGCAGCTCGAGAAGCACGATCGAGATGACCGTGAGCGCTCCGAAGGGGCTCGGCATGCCCTGGAACATGCCGTCCTTCAAGGTCACGCACGAGAACCGCGCAAGCCTGAGCACCACCGCCAGCAGCACCACGATCCCCGCGAGCGCCGACACCCGCTGGTGTGCGTCGTCCGCGACCATCCCGTACACCAGCACGAAGTACGCCGGGGCGAGACCGAAGCTGATCAGGTCGGAGAGGTTGTCCAGCTCCGCACCCATCGGGGATGAACGCAGCTTGCGGGCCACGAGCCCGTCGAACAGGTCGAACACGGCCGCCATGAGCATGAGGATCACCGCGGTCGCCGCGGAGTGCCTCGCCATGCCCGACTCGTCGCTGCCCGTGAGGTGCGGGATGAGGATCCCCGTGGTGGTGAAGTACACCGCCATGAAACCGCACGTGGCGTTACCGAGAGTGAGCGTGTCCGCTATCGAGAGCCGCATCGAGAGCGGCATGTCCTCGACGTCGTCCTGCTCCTCCGCCTCGGGCACCCAGCCGGCCTGGGTATCAGGATCAATCACGGTCAATTCGAGTCACCCCCGCGGTCGTGGCCTGGCCGACCTCGACCGCGACATCGACACCTTCCGGAAGGTAGATGTCCACGCGCGAGCCGAAGCGGATCAGACCGATGCGTTCGCCCTGCTCCACCTTCGTGCCCTGCGGGATGTAGGGGACGATGCGACGGGCGACCGCTCCCGCGATCTGCACCATCTCGATGTCGCCGAGCTCGGTGTCGAAGTGCCAGACAACGCGCTCGTTGTTCTCGCTCTCCTTGTTGAACGCCGGGACGAACCCGCCCGGGATGTGCTCGACCGAGGTCACGGAACCGGCCAGCGGAGCCCGGTTGACGTGGACATTAAGCGGGCTCATGAAGATCGCGACGCGGGTGCGCCCGTCCTTCCACGGCATGATGCTCTGCACCACGCCGTCGGCCGGCGAGATGACGCGGCCCTGGGTGATCTCGCGCTCGGGGTCGCGGAAGAACCACAGCATGCCCGCCGCGAGCGCGGTGGTGGGCACGGCCACGGCCGCCCAGCGCCCGGACTTACGGGCCCGGGCAAGGCTGAGGGCGGCGGTGGCGACGGTCGGGAGGAGCCACGGCGATGCTCCGCGCGCAAGGCGGACCCCGCCGCGTGGTGCAGAGATTTGGCTGTCGGGCATGGATGACCTTCGTAGCGGATGATGCCGCGCTGGCAACGGGGGGACGGCGGCTTTCCCGCGATGCTATCGGGTGCGAGCGGCAACTGGGCAAGCCAGCAGCCGAGTCGGACAGCTGAAAGCCCCCGGACGGGGTTGACCGGGTGTGACGTTCTTCGCCACCAAATCACCTCGAAAGGGACATTCAGCCCTGGAACCGGTACTCCTCGAGCAGCCGGCGACCGATGATCATTTTCTGGATCTCGGCGGTACCTTCACCGATCAACAGCATCGGCGCCTCGCGGTAGAGGCGCTCGATCTCGTACTCCTTGGAGAAGCCGTAACCGCCGTGGATGCGGAAGGCGTCCTCGACGACTTCCTTGCAGTACTCGGAGGCGAGGTACTTCGCCATCCCAGCTTCCAGGTCGTTCCGCTCCCCGGAGTCCTTTTTGCGTGCCGCATTCACCATCATCGCATGCGCGGCTTCGACCTTGGTGGCCATTTCGGCCAGTTTGAACTGGATCGCCTGGTGCTGGGCGATCGGTTTGCCGAAGGTCTGACGTTGCTGGGCGTACGACACACCCAGTTCGAACGCACGTTGTGCTACTCCGCAGCCACGCGCGGCAACATTCACCCGTCCTACCTCGACACCGTCCATCATTTGGTAAAAACCTCGGCCGGTGGCCCCGCCGAGCACCCGATTGGCCGGAATGCGTAGTCCGTCCATGATGAGCTCGGTCGTGTCGACGCCCTTGTAGCCCATCTTGTCGATCTTCCCGGGAATGGTGAGACCGGGACGGACCTCGCCGAAGCCGGGCTCCTTCTCGACCAGGAACGTGGTCATCGACTTGTGCGGGGCGGTCCCCTCGGGGTGTCCTTCGTCACTCCGGCACAGCACGGCGACCAGCGTGGAGGTCCCGCCGTTCGTCAGCCACATCTTCTGGCCGTCGAGGACGTACTCGTCGCCGTCCTTCACACCCTTGGACGAGATCGCGGAGACATCGGAACCGAGCGCCGGCTCGGACATCGAGAAGGCGCCCCGCACCTCGCCCAGCGCCATCCGGGGCAGGAAGGTGTCCTTCTGCTCCTGTGTGCCGTGCTGCTTGAGCATGTACGCCACGATGAAGTGCGTGTTGATGATGCCCGACACGCTCATCCAGCCCCGGGCGATCTCCTCGACGCACAGCGCGTACGTGAGAAGCGACTCGCCCAGACCGCCGTACTCCTCCGGGATCATCAGCCCGAACAGACCGAGTTCCTTGAGGCCTTCGACGATGTCGGTCGGATATTCGTCACGGTGTTCGAGTTCGGTCGCGACAGGAATGATCTCCTTGTCCACGAAATTCCGCACCGTGGAGAGAATTTCCTGCTGGACATCCGTCAGACCGGCGGTCTGTGCGAGTCGGCTCATGGCTACTTCTCCACGTTCTTGCTCGATGGCTGATCGATCTCGGGGCGGCCCGGCTGCTCGCCGCCGCGCTCCTCGATGTACGTCTCGGTGGGGACCATCACCTTGCGGCGGAACACGCAGACCAGCGTGGCGTCCTGCTTGTAGCCCCTCGTCTCGACGTACACGATGCCCCGGTCGCTCTTGGACCTCGACGGTGTCTTGTCGAGCACGGTGGTCTCGCCGTAGATCGTGTCACCGTGGAAAGTCGGCGCCACATGCTTCAGCGACTCCACCTCCAGATTGGCGATCGCCTTTCCCGAGACATCGGGCACCGACATGCCGAGCAGCAGTGAATAGATGTAGTTTCCGACGACGACGTTCTTGCCGAAATCGGTCGTCTTCTCGGCGTAGTTGCTGTCCATGTGCAGCGGGTGGTGATTCATGGTCAGCAGACAGAAGAGGTGGTCGTCATATTCGGTGACCGTTTTTCCGGGCCAGTGCTTGTAGACGGCACCGACCTCGAATTCCTCGTATGTGCGTCCGAACTGCATGGTCAGGCCTCCGGGGCTTCGAACTTGGAGGTGCGCTGCATCCCGGCGGCGCGGCCCTTGCCCGCGACGACCAGGGCCATCTTGCGGCTGGCCTCGTCGATCATCTCGTCGCCGAGCATCGCCGAGCCCTTCTTGCCGCCCTCCTCCGAAGTGCACCAGTCGTAGGCGTCGAGGATGAGCTCGGCGTGGTCGTAGTCCTCCTGCGAGGGAGAGAACACCTCGTTCGCCGCGTCGACCTGACCCGGGTGCAGCACCCACTTGCCGTCGAAGCCCAGCGCCGCGGCGCGGCCCGCGACCTCGCGGTAGGCGTCCACGTCGCGGATCTGCAGGAACGGGCCGTCGATGGCCTGGAGGTCGTGCGTGCGGGCGGCCATCAGGATGCGCATCAGGATGTAGTGGTAGGCGTCGGCCGGGTAGCCGGGCGGCTGCTGGCCGACGACCAGGGTCTTCATGTTGATCGAGGCCATGAAGTCGGCCGGGCCGAAGATCAGGGTCTCCAGGCGCGGTGAGGCGGCGCCGATGTCGTCGATGTTCACCAGGCCCTTGGCGTTCTCGATCTGCGCCTCGATACCGATGCGGCCGACCTCGAAGCCCATCGTCTTCTCGATCTGGGTCAGCAGCAGATCCAGCGCGACGACCTGCTGGGCGTCCTGGACCTTCGGGAGCATGATGCAGTCGAGATTCGGGCCCGCGCCCTCGACGACCGTGATGACGTCGCGGTACGTCCAGTGGGTCGTCCAGTCGTTGACCCGCACCACACGGGTCTTGCCGGTCCAGTCACCGTTGTTCAGGGCGTCGACGATGTGGTGTCGTGCCCCCTCCTTGGCGAGCGGTGCGCAGGCGTCCTCCAGGTCCAGGAAGACCTGGTCGGCCGGGAGGCCCTGGGCCTTCTCCAGGAACCGCGGGTTCGAGCCCGGCACTGCCAGACAGGAGCGACGCGGGCGCAGTCGGTTCACAGGGGACGAGGGGGTGGTCATGCGGGGACCTCCAGAGGGTCGAGCTTGTTCGCTTTCCGGATCTCGTCGACGATACGGCCGATGATCTCGGTGATGCCGAAGTCCTTCGGGGTGAAGACGGCGGCGACGCCGGCCTCGATGAGGGCGTGTGCGTCGGCCGGCGGGATGATGCCGCCGGCGATCACGGGGATGTCCGGCGCTCCGGCCTCACGCAGCCGGTGCAGCACGTCCGGGACCAGCTCGGCGTGCGAGCCGGACAGGATGGACAGACCGACGCAGTGCACGTCCTCGGCCAGCGCGGCGTCGGTGATCTGCTCGGGCGTCAGCCTGATGCCCTGGTAGACCACCTCGAAGCCGGCGTCCCTGGCGCGTACGGCGATCTGTTCGGCGCCGTTGGAGTGCCCGTCGAGGCCGGGTTTGCCCACCAGCAGGCGCAGCCGTCCGATGCCCAGGTCGGCAGCGGTGCGGGAGACCTTCTCGCGGACCAGTGCCAGCGGGGTCCCCGCCTCGGCGGCGACGGCCACCGTTGCGGACGAGACGCCCGTCGGCGCCCGGAACTCGCCGAACACATCGCGCAGGGCCCAGGCCCACTCACCGGTGGTGACGCCCGCCCGCGCGCACTCGACGGTCGCCTCCATCATGTTGGCCGTGCCCGCCGCGGCCTTCTTCAGCGCCGTCAGGGACTCGGTGGCACGGGCCTCGTCGCGGTTGTCGCGCCACTCGTGCAGCGCGGCGACGACCCGCGCCTCGTTCTCGGGGTCCACCGTCATGATCGCGGCGTCCAGGTCGGCGGTCAGCGGGTTGGGCTCGGTCGTCTCGTAGATGTTGACGCCGACGATCTTCTCCTCGCCGCCCTCGATCCTGGCCCGCCGTGTGGCGTGCGAGGAGACGAGCTCGGACTTGAGATAGCCGGACTCCACGGCGGCCATCGCGCCGCCCATCTGCTCGATCCGGTCGATCTCGGCCAGCGAGTCGGTGACCAGGGAGTCGACCTTGGCGTCGATGACATGGGAGCCGGCGAAGATGTCCTCGTACTCCAGGAGGTCGCTCTCGTGCGCCAGCACCTGCTGGATGCGCAGCGACCACTGCTGGTCCCACGGGCGCGGCAGCCCCAGGGCCTCGTTCCAGGCGGGCAGTTGCACGGCGCGTGCGCGGGCGTCCTTGGAGAGGGTGACGGCCAGCATCTCCAGCACGATGCGCTGGACGTTGTTCTCCGGCTGGGCCTCGGTCAGGCCCAGGGAGTTGACCTGCACGCCGTAGCGGAAGCGGCGCTGCTTGGGGTTGGCGATGCCGTACCGCTCCCGTGTCACCTGGTCCCAGATGCGGCCGAAGGCGCGCATCTTGCACATCTCCTCGATGAAGCGGACCCCCGCGTTCACGAAGAAGGAGATGCGCGCGACGACGTCGCCGAACTTCTCCTCGGGCACCTGACCCGAGTCCCGTACGGCGTCGAGCACCGCGATCGCCGTCGACATGGCGTACGCGATCTCCTGGACCGGAGTGGCCCCCGCCTCCTGCAGGTGGTAGCTGCAGATGTTGATCGGGTTCCACTTCGGGATGCGGTCGACCGTGTACGTGATCATGTCGGTCGTCAGCCGCAGCGAAGGGACCGGCGGGAAGACGTGCGTCCCCCGGGACAGGTACTCCTTCACGATGTCGTTCTGCGTCGTGCCCTGGAGCTTGCCGGGGTCGGCGCCCTGTTCCTCGGCGACCACCTGGTAGAGCGCAAGCAGCCACATCGCCGTGGCGTTGATGGTCATCGAGGTGTTCATCTGCTCCAGGGGGATGTCCTGGAACAGCCGCCGCATGTCACCGAGGTGCGAGACCGGCACGCCGACCCGGCCCACCTCGCCGCGGGCGAGCACATGGTCGGGGTCGTAGCCGGTCTGCGTGGGCAGGTCGAAGGCGACCGAGAGACCCGTCTGGCCCTTGGCGAGGTTGCGCCGGTAGAGCTCGTTGGACGCTTCGGCGGTCGAGTGACCCGCGTATGTCCGCATGAGCCACGGCCGGTCCTTCTGACGTTCGGTCATGGTGGACCTCAGACGTTCCGGCTGGATGGGACGGCCCGCTCCGCTGACGTGTCACGGAACAGGTTGATGGCGTCGATGTGCTGCTCGCGGAGCTCGGTATCGCGCACGCCCAGGCCCTCACGGGGGGACAGCGCGAGCACGCCGACCTTGCCCTGGTGCAGATTGCGGTGCACGTCGTAGGCGGCCTGCCCGGTGTCGTCGAGGGAGTACACCTTCGACAGGGTCGGGTGGATCCTGCCCTTGGCGATGAGCCGGTTCGCCTCCCACGCCTCGCGGTAGTTGGCGAAGTGCGAGCCGACGATCCGCTTCAGCGACATCCACAGGTAGCGGTTGTCGTACTCGTGCGTGTAGCCCGAGGTCGAGGCGCAGGTGACGATCGTGCCGCCCTTGCGGGTCACGTACACGCTCGCGCCGAAGGTCTCGCGGCCAGGGTGCTCGAAGACGATGTCCACGTCCTCGCCGCCGGTCAGCTCGCGGATGCGCTTGCCGAACCGCTTCCACTCGCGCGGGTCCTGGTGGTGCTCGTCCTTCCAGAACCTGTAGTCCTCGGCGTTGCGGTCGATGATCGCGGTGGCGCCCATCCTCCGGCAGATCTCCGCCTTCTGGTCGCTGGAGACGACACAGATCGGGTTGGCGCCACCGGCCAGGGCGAACTGTGTGGCGTAGGAGCCGAGTCCGCCACTGGCGCCCCAGATCAGCACGTTGTCGCCCTGCTTCATGCCGGCGCCGTTGCGCGAGACGAGCTGGCGGTACGCCGTGGAGTTGACCAGGCCGGGAGCCGCCGCCTCCTCCCAGCTGAGGTGCCCGGGCTTCGGCATCAGCTGGTTGGACTTGACGAGTGCGATCTCCGCCAGGCCGCCGAAGTTGGTCTCGAAGCCCCAGATGCGCTGCTCGGGGTCGAGCATCGTGTCGTTGTGGCCGTCGGAGGACTCCAGCTCCACCGAGAGACAGTGCGCGACGACTTCGTCGCCCGGGGTCCAGGCGTTGACGCCGGGCCCGGTACGCAGGACGACGCCCGCGAGGTCGGACCCGATGACGTGGTACGGCAGGTCGTGGCGCTTGCTGAGGTCGCTCAGCTTGCCGTAGCGCTCCAGGAAGCCGAAGGTCGAGACGGGCTCGAAGATCGAGGTCCAGACCGAGTTGTAGTTCACCGAGCTGGCCATGACCGCGACCAGCGCCTCGCCCGGACCGAGCTCGGGCACCGGCACGTCCTCGACGTGCAGGGACTTGCGGGGGTCCTTGTCGCGGCTTTCGACGCCGGCGAACATCTCCGCCTCGTCCTTGTGCACGGTCACCGCGCGGTACGACTCGGGGATGGTCAGAGCCGCGAAGTCCGCGGCCGTACTGTCCTGCGATTGGATCGCGTCCAGGATTTCCTTCACGGTGTTGCCTCCGGCAGATCGGGTCTCCGGCGTCGGGGGAAACGCTCGGAGGACCCCTGTGGTCAGGGGAGCGGTGCGGTGTGGAGGTGTGCCGTCGGTTCGGCGGGTGGTGCTCTGTGCCTGCTCGGTGGAGCAGAAGGGTTTGCCTGTGACGCAGGCGTCCGGGCGCGCGGACACGTGGTCTGCGGGGACAGCCGGCGTACGAGAGATCTCTGCACGCCGGCCGCCCGGACACCTTCAACGTATGGCACTGCGTGACAGGTGACAAGGCACCCAGTGCCAACAATTTCTCTCAGTTGTCATCTCGGCGGCACGCATGAGCAACATCATGGTTGGTATGCGTCATTGGTCCGTCTTTTGCGGGTGCTACGGCGCGGTGCGGTACACGTACGGCGTCGTCGTGCTGAGGGCCGTGAAGCCGAGGCGCCGGAGGATCGGGGCCGACTGATCCGTCGCGTCGACCTGGAGGAAGCGGTAGCCGCGCTCGGCGGCGGCACGGGCCCGTTGGGCGATCAGGGCGCGGTAGATCCCTCTGCCCCGCCATCCGGCGGCCGTCCCGCCGCCCCAGAGCCCGGCGAAACCGGTGCCGGGGTGCAGCTCCATCCGGGCCGAGCCCACCGGTTCTCCGCCCGCCATGGCGACCACCGCGACGAACGTGTCCGGAGCGTCGGCGAGACGGGCCAGGGACTGGTGGCGCAGCCGTGAACCGTCGGTGCCGAAGGCCCGCTCATGGGCCCGGACCATCAGTTCCACCCCCGCCGCGTCGGTCACCTCCCGCAGCCTGACGCCCTCGGGGAGATCCACCGTCACGGCCTGGTCCGCGGCCTGTGCCACCAGCAGCGTCTCCGGCGGCTCCGGCTCGAACCCGGCCGCGGAGAGGCGCTCGCCCAGGCCGGCCGGGCCGTCGTGCGCGTACAGCTTCCACTCGAACTCGCCGGTTCCCCGGGCGGTGTAGTGCTCCACCTGTGCCGCGATCTCCGACTCCGCGCGGCCCGGGGAGAGGTCGGGAGCCGTCCAGACGACGCCGTTCCAGTCGTCGGGGCCACCGGTCTGCCGTACGACGTCACCCACCCGCTCGACGTGTGTGCCGGGGCCGTCGGGGCGGACGTGCTCACGCATTTCGTGGTCGAAGAGGGCCAGCATCTCGTCAGGTTCCATGGACGCATCCGAGCACTCCTGTCCCTGCCTGACCACCGGGTTTTTCCCTGCCGGTGCGTCAACCGGCAGGCGTGGGGCAGATGGGAGGTGATCTTGATGTGGCCGCGACGGGCAAGGGGTGGGTACGCGATGGGCATACAGACGCGCAGAAGTGTCCGGAAGGGCCGCGGGCCCGGATTCGACATCCGGCGGACGGCGTTCGGCTTCGCGTTCCTCGCGCTCCTGGTCTGCGGCGCCGGACTCGCGGCGCGCACGGCCCTGAGGAGCGCCGAGCGGCATCCGGTGGCCGCCGTGGTCTCCGCCGTCGTGCTGGTGGCCGTGACTGTGGCGCTCCTGCGCATGCGCCGTGGCCGCAAGACGGCGGCCAGGGCCGCCGAGGCAGCCGTCGGGACCGCGTACGAGGTCGTGGACGCCGCCCTGGAGGAGTCGTCGGTCCCCGAAGCCGCCCCGGACCCCGAGCCGCTGACGCAGCCCGGCCACCCCGGCCACCCCGACTACAGGGCCATGGACCCGTACGACTTCGAGGAAGCCGTGGCCGGTCTCTGCCGGCGGGACGGCTGCCTGGACGCCGAAGTCGTCGGAGGCACCGGTGACCTGGGCGCGGACGTGGTGGCCACCACCCCGGACGGTCGTCGCCTGGTCGTGCAGTGCAAGAGGTACACCAGCGACAACAAGGTCGGCTCGCAGGACCTCCAGCGCTTCGGCGGCACCTGCTACGCGGTGCACGAGGCCGAGGCGGCCGTCGTCGTCAGCACCGGCGAATTCACCGGGCCCGCTCTCGAATACGCCGGACAGTGCGGCATCGTCTGTGTCGGCCTCGACGAGCTCACCGCCTGGAGCGACGGTGTCGCCCCACCGCCCTGGTACGCGGGAACCGCCGCCGTGCAGCCAGCCGAGGGCTGAGCCCCGCCGGAGCCGCGCTCAGTGCTCCTTGAGCGCCTGCTGGATCGTGCGCATGACCTCGTCGAGCGGCGCGTCGGTGCGGGCCACGGCGACCAGCACCTCACCCTCACTCGACACCGAAGCCGCGGGGGCGTTCCCGGGCTCGGCCCCCAGGGTCCGCCCCGCTCCGATCCCCGTGCCGAAGGTCTTCCGCACGATCGCGAACGCGTGGTCGAGCTGCGACTCCACATCACCCTGGCCGTCCGCGCGCAGCCACCGCCGCAGCACATGGTTGTGCGCCGTCACCACGGCGGATGCGGCGACCTCGGCGAGCAGTGGGTCGTCATTGCCCACCTGGTGGTCGCGCTCATCGAAATGGCCCAGCAGATAGCGTGTGAACAGCCGCTCGTAGCGCGCCACCGACGCGATCTCGGCCTCCCGGAGCGTGGGTACCTCGCGGGTGAGCTGGTAGCGCGCCACGGACACCGCGGGCTTCGCCGCGTACATCTTCATGACCTCCTTGATGCCGCGGCACACCGTGTCGAGCGGATGCTCGTGCGCGGGGGCGGCGTTGAGGACGGCCTCGGCCCTGACGAGGGTGTCGTCGTGGTCCGGGAAGATGGCCTCCTCCTTGGAGCGGAAGTGGCGGAAGAAGGTGCGCCGGGCGACCCCGGCGGCCCCCGCGATCTCGTCGACCGTCGTCGCCTCGTACCCCTTGGTGGCGAACAGCTCCATGGCCGCGGCGGCCAGTTCGCGGCGCATTTTGAGCCGCTGCGCGGCGGCCCTGGTGCCCGCGGCACTCTCCGGGGCGTCCGTCGAGGCGGAGGTACGAGGGGACTTGGCGGGTTGGGACATGAGGTGAACGTAACCCATCGGTGCAGCCGGGCGCGCCTGTGGGGGCGGGTCGCCCGACGGCCCCAGCAACCCGCCCCACTCACCCCACGCGGTCCCGCGCTCAGCGGCGGGCATATTCGCGGAAGCCGCGCCCCGTCTTCCTGCCGAGGCAGCCGGCGGCCACCAGATGCTCCAGCAGCGGCGCCGGGGCGAGGCCCGGGTCGCGGAACTCGCCGTGCAGAACCTTCTCGATGGCGAGGGACACATCCAGGCCGACGACGTCCAGGAGCTCGAAGGGCCCCATGGGGTAGCCGCCGCCCAGCTTCATCGCCGCGTCGATGTCATCGAGCGTCGCGTAGTGCTCCTCGACCATCTTGATCGCGTTGTTGAGGTAGGGGAACAGCAGCGCGTTCACGATGAAGCCGGCCCGGTCACCGCAGTCGACCGGGTGCTTGCGCACCTTCACGCAGACCTCACGGACCGTGGCGTGGACCTCGTCGGAGGTCAGCACCGTGCGGACCACCTCGACCAGCTTCATCGCGGGCGCCGGGTTGAAGAAGTGCATCCCGATGACGTCCTCGGGGCGCGAGGTCACCCGGGCGACCGCCACGACCGGCAGTGAGGAGGTGGTGGTCGCGAGCACCGCACCCGGCTTGCAGACCTTGTCCAGGGTCTGGAACAGCTCCCGCTTGATCTCCAGGTCCTCGGCGACCGCCTCGACCGCGAGATCGACGTCGGCGAACGAGTCCAGCGAGCCGGCCGGTGTGATCAGGGCGAGCGTCTCGTCCCGGGCCTCCTCCGTCAGCCGCCCCTTGGCGACCGAACGCCCCAGCGACTTGGCGATCCGCGCCTTGGCCGTGTCCGCCTTCTCCTGGCTGCGCGCGGCGAGCACCACGGCGTACCCGGCCTTCGCGAAGACCTCAGCGATGCCCGAGGCCATGGTTCCGGACCCGGCCACCCCGACCGACGACACCGTGCGCCCGGTGACAGCGCCCGCGCTCTCGGCCGGCGTGAGGGCGTCCGGGACCACCGTCTGGCCGCCGGGGGCGTCGTACGTGTAGAAGCCACGGCCGGCCTTGCGGCCGGTCAGGCCGGCCTCGCTGAGCTGCCCGAGGACCGGCGCCGGTGCGTGCAGCCGGTCGTGGGACGCCGTGTACATAGCCTCCAGGACCGTGCGGGCCGTGTCGATACCGATCAGGTCGAGCAGCGCCAGGGGGCCCATCGGCAGTCCGCAGCCCAGCTTCATGGCGGCGTCGATGTCCTCACGGGAGGCGTAGTTCGCCTCGTACATCGCGGCGGCCTGGTTGAGGTAGCCGAACAGCAGACCGTCCGCGACGAACCCGGGGCGGTCGCCGACCGCGACCGGCTCCTTGCCCAGCTCATGGGCGAGCCGGGTGACGGTCTCCACGGCGGGCGGGGCGGTCAGTACGGAGGAGACCACCTCGACGAGCTTCATGGCGGGCGCCGGATTGAAGAAGTGCAGGCCGAGGACGCGCTCGGGGCGCTGCGACTCCGCGGCCAGCCGGGTCACGGACAGGGCGTTCGTGCCCGTCGCCAGGATCGCGGTGGGGGAGACCACCGCGTCCAGCTCCCGGAAGACCTGCTGCTTGATCTCGTAGGTCTCGGGCACGACCTCGATGACCAGCTCGGCCTCCGCGGCGGCCCGCAGATCGGAGAACGTACGGAAACGGGCGAGGATGTCGCTCCGCTCCTGCTCCGTGATCCGCTCACGGCGCACGGAGCGCGTGGTGGAGGCCTCCAGGGAGGCGACGGCCTGCCGGGCGGCGGCTTCGCTGACGTCGATGCCGATGACCTCGCGGCCCGCACGGGCCAGGACCTCGGCGATGCCGGTGCCCATCGTGCCGAGGCCGACGACGGCGATGGTGGTGAGCGGGGTGTCCATCACGGGACTCCAGGGTGAGTGACGACTGTGAGGAGCACGGCGGCGCGCGGGGCCGGAACCGGCCGGCGCTCGGCGTGCGGAGCAAACGCGTGTCGTGGTGCACGGTCCCGGCCGCTCAGGGCACACCGGGGGGAAAGGTGACGGGCTCTGTCCCGGAGCCACGTCGCACGAACTGCCGAACCGACAAGCACTCCGGGTGGCTGCGTCACCAGGCCACCGGAGCCGGCGGGGAGTGTGTCCCGCTCACCTGAGCTTAACCGGCGAGTAACGAGCGCGCCAGCCCTGGCTGCCTGTGCACTGGCACACAGTTCGTCAACCACAGTGCGTTCATCACCCTAAACTCAGCGTCATGGACGAGGAGTTCCGCTCACTGACAGACCGGCTCGGGCACGAGGCCGGTGAACCGGAGGTCTTCCGCCGGCTGCTCGTCACGGAGGACGACGAGGAACTGGCCGGGGTCCTCGTGGAAGGCGAACGCCCCTTGTGGGCCCGCGAGATCGCGGCGTTCCGCCTCGGCTGCCGGGGCGACCGCCGTGCCTTCGAGGCGCTGGTCCTCCTCCTGAACCACCGCGACCCCGAACGCTGCGTCTCGGCCGCACACGCCCTGCTGCTCCTCGGTGACCCCAGAACCCCCCGGGCCGCCGCAGCGCTGGCCACCAACACCCTGCGCACGGCCTACGCCCTGCACCCGGTCCGGCTGCTGACCGCGCTGCGCGCCCCCGAATCGGTACCCACCCTGATCAACACCCTGCACCGGCTGCTGCCCCCCAGCGAGGAACCACACTGGCGCGTGGCGCTGGCCTGCGTGGAGGGCCTGGGGGGCCTGGGCGACACCAGCGCCCGCCCGGTCCTGGAGGCCGCCCTGCCGCACCCCCGGCTGGGCGACGCGGCGGCGGAGGCGCTCAGCCGGCTGGGGGCGGGGTGAGGGCGCACCCGCGCCCTACCCTCCAGCGAGGAGACCGCAGCCGGAACGGCGACTCATCACCGCCCGGCGGCCACCAGCGGCGCCAGGAGAAAGGAGCGCCGTAGCTGCGGGCGCTGGGTGCAGCCAAGCTGCGCTCACTGCGCGTGGGCGGATCGCCGGCGCGGCTAATCGAGGATCTCGTCGTTGGAATCGAACTGATGTTGATCAACAGGGAGTGCCGGGAAGTAGTCAGTCTCCGCTCGCCCTGTGAGAACGGCCAGAAGGAAGGACGCGCACTGAGCGTCGTGGTGTTCCCACAACGGCCCACGGCCCTCGTTGAACATGACCGTCCATTCGTCCGGCCCCTGTCCCGGCTTCACCAGCCAATACAGCATTGCCCCGGTGCCCTCGATGTAGGCCCAGGGCAGTACCTTCGTACCGGAGTCCTGGAGCTGAGCAGGCCTGGGCTCGACCTCCCACAGCTTCTCGAGGGTCTCGACCCTTTCGGTTGCTTGCGCGAGCAGCTCGTAGTCGTCGTCCGGGCAGGCAGGATCCAGGAGCCAGATCGTCTCGTCGAAGACGCCTCCCCCGTACGTCTCGACAAGCTGCCGGTAGTCGGTCGGCAGCGCATTGCCGAGTGCCCGCTCGACGGCCGGCCAGTCCCTAGAGCGGCGTGGACCGGAAGGCGCGACGAGTTCGGTGAGGCGTTCCACGGCGGGGTGCATGATCGTCTCTTTCTGTACCGGGTCAGACGCGTTTGGGGACGTTCAGGATAGTGACGATGTTGGTGTTGCTGCCGCCTTCGTAGGGCGTGAAGCTGAAACCCTTGTCGCCCCGGGCCTCGATGGTCAGCCCGATCGGCACGACGTCGGTGGGGTCGTTGGTCCGGTAGACGGGCGTGACGGAGTACTCGATGGTTTCCCCTCGCTTGTCGACGGCCGCCCTGACCTGTTCCTCGACTCTTCGCATGACTGGGGAGTTGGCGAAGCGGTGCATCGTGACGAAGTTTCGCGAATCCTTGTTCGAGCCACCGATCTGTGCGCCGAGCAGATGGGTCTTGTTCAGCTTCTTGTACTTCTCGTAGCCCGCTACCTTCGCGCTCGGGTTGGTCTGCCCGCCTGTCATATCCCCCTCAATCGTGGCGCGCATGGTGCTTGCCCGTCCGCCCGGCCCGGGGCGTCCGTAGCGTACGCGGCCACCCCAGCTGACGTCGCTCTCGTCGCACGGCGCGAGACCCAGGGGATCTGTGAGGGTGTGCGGGTTGTCGACGTAGGTGTGGGGGTTCGGCGCGGCGTCGAGTCCGAGCGGGTCAAGGCTGAGGTAGCGAGCGGTCTGCGGGTCGTAGTGGCGGAAGTAGTTGTGGTGGAGTTCCGTTTCCGGGTCGTAGTACTGGCCGGGAAAGCGCAAAGGCGTATAGGCGTCCGCGTCCCGGTTCCAGGTGGTGGTGCCCCACAGGGTGGCCCTGGTTCGCCAGGCCACGGTGCCGTGTTCGTCGACCAGCTCGGTCGGGGTGCCCACCTGGTCGGTGACGATCGCGAAGAACCGCTGGTCGATGGTTTCCTGCGGCGCCGCGGCCAGGGATTTGGTTTCTGTCTGGGCGAGGGGTGCCTGACCGTCGTGGTCCCAGGTGAGCGTGATGACCTCAGAGGAGCCGGCGGCGGAGGTCGTCTGTTCGGTGAGGGTGGTTCCGTCCCAGGTAAAGCTGGTCTCCTCGGCCACAGTTCCGTCCGCGTCGAGGCGCTGCTTGGCGATGCGGCGGCCCAAAGGGTCGTAGAGATAGCACCACCGAGTGCCGTCGGGGGTGGTGACGGACGTGAGATGGTCTTCGGCATCCCAGGTGTACAGCCAGGTGTCGGGCTTACGCGACAAGCGGCTCTTCCGGCGCACCACCACGCGCCCTTGGGCATCGTGTTCGTAACGGATACCGCCGGCACTCACCAGGTTGCTTCCGGTGTACCTGCGAGCTCCCCGGCCCTCGCTCCCGGGGTGCTTGTCAGGCCACGAGGCGTGCGTCTGGTTACCGGATGCGTCGTAGGCGTACCGCTCCGTCCAGTTCTCGGCCTCGACGGCTGTGACACGGCCGGCCCCGTCGAGGGTGAAGGCACGGTGGCCCGCGTGGAGATCGGTCACGCCCGTCAGGTGACCGTCCCTCCGGTACGCGTATGTGCGGTCGATCGCGGGTTGCGGGGACCGGTTGGAGGTGACGTTCTGCGCGGAGAGCCGACCAGCCTGGTCCCAGCTGTAGGTCAGGGCGAGGCGGTCATCCAGCGTACGGCGGATCTCGCGGCCGGCCATGTCGTGCTCGAAAGAGAGAGTGCGGCCGGATGCCGTCACTGTCTCGAAGTTTCCTGTCGGGTCGTACGCATACGTGGTCGCGATACCCAGCGGAGTCGTACGGTGCGTACGGCGGCCCACCGCGTCGCATTCGGTGGAGAGCGTCCTGCCGTCCACGGTCTCCTCGACAATGCGGCCCACGGCGTCATAGCGGTAGGCCAGCGTGGCATCGGGACCGACAGCATGGACCAGACGCCCGCACGCGTCGTTGTCGAAGTGGATTTCGCGCCCGTCGACACTTTTGCCGGTCAGCTGCCCGGCGGCGGAGTAGCGGTAGGCAACGGCCTGGCCGGCGGCATTGGTCCGCCGCGTGAGACGGCCGACGTCGTCGTAGGCATAGGTCGTGGTACGACCATCGAAATCGGTCTCGCTGATCAACTGCCCAGCCGCGTCGTAGTCATATGTCCAGGAGAGGGACTGCGGATCGGTGACCTCGATCAGTCGTCGTTCGGTGTCGTACGTGAAGGTGTGGCGCGCGTCGCCAGGTGTGATCCGGGCGGTCGGCAGATCGAAGTGCGTGTATTCGGTACGCGCTGTCGCTCCCAGCGGATCGGTATACACGGTGCAGTTGCCCTCACCGTCGAACTCCCACTGCTCGGAGCTTCCGTCGGGGTCGGTCCGGCGTATGAGCCAACCGTCAACCGACCACTCCAGCCGGGTTGCGATAGTCTCCTCACGGCCGGCGACGATCATCGGGCGGCCGAAGGGATCGTAGGTGTAACGACGCACGGTCCCGGACGCGTCGGCGATACTCAGGGGGAGTCCGGCTCTGTTCCGAGTGATTTCTACCCGCTCGCCCAGAGCATTGGTCACGGCGGTCACGGCGCCCCGGGGGTCCACCGTGTAGTGCGTGGTGGCCCCGCTCGGATCCGTGAGAGCGGTGCGGTTACCCCTCTCGTCGTAGCTGTGCAGCCACCTCGCTCCGTCAGGTTCGGTCAGGGAGGCCAGGAGTCCGCGGCCGTCGTAGGTGACGGTCGTACGGTGACCGTCCGTCCTCACCAGTTCGACCGGCCGGCCGTCATCGTCGTAGCTCTGCCGGGACGTCTCCCCGTTGGCGTCCGTGTGGGTCAGGAGCCGGCCGGACTCGTCGTACTCGCTCCTCTGCGTGGCACCGAGCGGGTCGGTCGCAGCCACGACCTGGAGCCGGTCATCGCAGTCGAAGACGCTGGTGGCGCCGGTCGAGTCCGTGTACCGGGTCGTCCCCCCAGGCGCTTCGGGAGGCGTCTCGTAGGCGAACGTGGAGGAGAGCATGCCGTCCGGGCCGATCGTCCTGACAACCCGGCCGACGGCGTCGTAGACGTACCGGAACGTGGACTCGTTGCGGTCCGTCCAGGAGGTGATGCGGGCGTCCGAGTCGTAGGTGAACCGCACGGGCAGGCCGGAGGAGTTGATGACCGCGTCGAGGTTGCCCTCACTGTCGTAGCCGTAATGCCGTACGGTGACGGGCCCTTCGGGCATCCGCAGCGACAGTTCGGTCACCCGGTCGTCCTCGACGCGCAACGCAACCTGGTAGCCGCCGTCATGTATGACCCGGACCGGAGCTCCGTCACTGCGCCGGACGAACGTGATGCCGTTGTGATTGCGGTCCTCGACCTCGCTCAGCCAGTACGCGGTCGACTCCTTGTAAGGGCTGCCCGTGAAGTAGCGCGTAGCCCCTGCCGGCTCATCTGTTATGCAGTAGGTCGTCGCGGACGCGTCGTCCCGCCCGACATGGGTCAGGGGCAGACGAGGCCCCTCGATCGGCAGCACTCCCTCCACGTCATCCGGGACCGGCAGCCGCGGATAGACGAGCAACGACCCGTCCTCGCGCGCCCAGACCGCGCCCTGCCCCCTGGGGTCCAGCTCGATGCGTTCGTCCAGAGTGGAAGCCCAGCTGCGTCCGAACCAGCTGCCCCAGCGGTAGTCGGACAGATGGGTACGGCGCAGAACGAGGGGCAGGGTGCCAGGGAGCACGAGATCGGTCTGGGGCAGTGCCATCTCGCCGGTGGCGACATCGACCGGATCGTTCTTGCAGGTCTTCTTCTCCAGGGAGATGGCGTGACGGCGGGTGTTGTCCCTGGCGCCGTCGAGGGAAGCCGGTTTGAGGCGTGTCCCGCCGCTCCTACGGGTCGGCTGATCTCGCACGGCGCCGCGGCGACCGTCGTCGTCCTTGCCGTCGCCCGAAGTGATCTTGTTCAGGCCGTCACGGATGTCGTGGTCGGTGTCCTTGTGCGTCTTGGAACTCTTGGCAATGCGCTCGGGCACCGTCTTGCCCACGTGGTCGCCCATGTCGCTCAGCGCCTTACCGAGCTTGTCCACCACCCCTTCGATCGTGGTGTCGAGTACGGCGGTCAGGGAGTCCTTGCCCTTGGCCCTGCCATGGTGCCCCTTGGCCTTGCCGAGCTTGCCGCCCGTCTTCTCGCGCATCGTGATCTGCACGCCGGCCAGGTGCATTCCGGCCTTGCTGTGCGCATCGTGGTCGATCACCGGGCCGCCACCCGGCCCCGGGCCGCCGGACCCGCCTACCGAGTTGATCTGCAGCGCATCCTTGCCCGCCTGCGCCGTCTGCCCGGTGTTGTAACCGTCCTGCACACCCGCGACGTTCAGCGCCGTCTGGACCGCCAGGTCCGCCACGATGTTCTCGATCGCCGCGACCGCCGGCTCGGTGAGCGTCGCGACGATCTCCTCGACCGCCGCCTCGGCCATCTCCCTCAGGATTCGCTTGAAGGCAATACGGGTCGCTACGATTTTCCCTCCGGCCAGGAGAGTTGAAAGACCAGCCGTCAGTGGTGCAAATGCCAGGGTGATTCCCACCGTCGCGACCAGGTCGGCCAGTTCAGCCACGGCGGCTATCTTCCGGGCCACGATGATGTCCGCGACTCGGTCCAGCGCACCGGCGACGAGCCGCGCCGCCTTCGCCAGGTCCTTGTGCTTGCCCTGCACCTTCGACCAGTGGCCGTCCAGCGCGGTCAGCGACTCGCTCTGCCCGCTCGCCAGCAGCTTCTGGATGTGCTGATACGCCGCGTACGCGTCGTCATCAGCGTCGTCCCCGAACTCCCGCAGCGCATCCGCCATATCGCGGTACGCGTCCTCGTCGACGTTCGGCCAGCCCACGCCGACCACATCGAGCATCGTGTCGACACCCTCAGGAATCGTGTAACCCACGACGCCACATCCCCCGATTGACTGGCCATCAGTTCGAGCATCATACGATTGCCCGCCATGCCCTGCGAGGTCGGAAGAGACGGGCAGACCTGGTGCTGGGACGCCGGCCAGGGAGCTATCGCTCCAGGGGCACCGCATCGGGCACGACACGGTGGTTGCCCCTGCCCAAGGCGGAGGGTTTCTCCTTGCAAGGCACCTCGCGCACACCCCAAGGGCCCGGCACCCCGACCGCGATGCCCAGTTCCGCTACATCATCGACCAGGCCGGAGAGTTCACCCAGGCTGGCCAGCCCGTGATCAGCACCGGGTCGGCATCACTCTCCCGGATGCCGACCCTGCCCTCGCCGCTCTCGACCACGTCATTCCCGCCGGCCCGCTCACAGCGACCTCCGCTGGCAACTCCACGCCATCGCCGGCCGCACCCCGACACCACGCCCCGAGCACTAACTCGCGGAGTTATTTTCTCGAGAGCCCTCAGACGGGCAGCGCGGGGAACACGGCCACGGAGCCGTCCCTGTTGCGGGCGATCTCGATCGCCGGTCCGGATGTACGTAGAGCGCGTACAGCTCCGCGGTGTCGGGCGGTGCGTCCTCGTCGCGGGACGCGCCGTAACAGGCCCAGCCGGTCACCGTGGTGTCCGGGGCCTCGGCCACCAGGTTCGCCGGGGCGGCGTTTGCCGTCAGGTGCGCGCGCCGGTGTTCGGCATCCCGGGTGATGTCCATCGCGTCCAGATACGCCTGCGGGATCAGCCCGGCGTAGGCGCGCTGCCAGCCGCGTACGCGGATCTCCGCCACGGCGGCGCAGTCGTCGGGAGTCATGGCGCGGATACGCAGGCCGGGGGCGTACGCGGGGGTGGGGCGTGGGGTCACGCTGTCCATCCTGGCGTACGCCCCCGGGGTGGGGCGCGGTGTTTATCAGCGTTTATCAGCTGTGGAAGCCCAGCAGGCCGTGCAGCGTCCTGCCCTTCGTGTTCGTGGCTGCCTTCGTCGTGGTGGTGGGCTTCGGTTCCGGTTGTGCGTCGCAGACCGCGTCCGCGCCGCCGTTGCCGCCGCCGGTCGGGAGGGTGCCGTCGGTGAGGTAGTCCACCAGGTGGGCGTCCAGGCAGTCGTTGCCGCTCAGGGTGATGCCGTGGTTGCCGCCGCCCTGCTCGACGACGAAGCCGGAGCCCTTGAGACGGCGGCTCATGGTGACGCCGCCCTCGTAGGGTGTGGCCGCGTCGTCCGTGGCCTGGAAGACCAGGGCGGGCGGGATCCTGTCGTTGTCGACCTGTACGGGTTCGAGCGGCTCCACCGGCCAGGTGGCGCAGGGGGCGTTGTACCAGGTGTTGTTCCATGACATGAAGGGCGCCTTGCGGTGCGCCTGCCAGGTGTCGTCGCGCCAGGTGCTCCAGGTCCTGGGCCAGGCCGCGTCGCGGCACTGCACGGCGGCGTAGACGGAGTACCCGTTGTCGCCGCTGCTGTCCACGGCCGCGAGGTCCTCGTACGCGGTGGCGAGCGCTTCCTGGTCCTTGTCGTTCACGTACGCCGAGAACGCCTCGGCCAGGCGGGGCCAGTAGCCGTTGTAGTAGCCGCCAGGCATGAAGGTGTCCTCCAGCTCGGCCGGTCCGACCTTGTCCGCCGCGGGGTGCTTCTTCACCGCGGCCCGCATCCGGTACCACGCGGCCTCGACCGCGGCCGGGTCCTTGCCGAGCTTGTACGCGGTGTCGTTCTTCGCGACCCAGGCGGCGAAGGCCTTGTGACGGGCGTCGAACGCGTGGTCCTGGCTGAGGTTGTCCTCGTACCAGACGCCGTCCGGGTCGACGACCGAGTCCAGTACCAGGCGGCGTACGTGCTCGGGGAACAGCTTGGCGTAGACCGCGCCCAGGTAGGTGCCGTAGGAGTAACCGAAGTAGTTGATCCGCGGCGCGGCGAGGGCCCGGCGGATGATGTCGAGGTCCTTCGCGGCACTGACGGTGTCCATGTACGGCAGCAGGTCGCCGTGCTTCTCGCCGCACGCGGCGGCGAAGGACGCGGCCCGGTCGCGCGCGGCCTTCTCCGCCGCGTAGGAGTCCGGCACGCTGTCGGGGCGTACGGGGTCGAAGTACTTCGGTACACAGTCCAGGGCGGGCTTGCTCCTGCCGACACCGCGCGGGTCGAAGCCGATCACGTCGTACTGCGCGGCGAGCTTCTCCGGCAGCGAGGACGCCACGAAGCCGGCCATGGAGAGTCCGCTGCCGCCGGGGCCGCCGGGGTTGACCAGCAGGGGGCCCTGCGAGGTCTTCGCGGTGTGCGGGATCCGGGACAGGGCCAGGGTGACCTGCCTGCCCGACGGGTTGTCATGGTCGAGCGGCGCACGGACGGTTGAGCACTGCATGGTCGGATACGACTTCGTCGCGCAGTCGGTCCACCTGACCTGCGCGAGGGCGGACGCGGTGGACGGCGTGGACGCGGTGGACGGCGATGCGGTCACCAGACCCGCGACCGTGGCACCGACGGCGACCAGAATTCCTGCACGTTTCGTCATATGGCCTCCCGTGGTGGGGCGATGCGGCTGTGGGTGGCACAGCCCCCGCCGCATGTTTCCCGTAACCGGGCACGGAAGGACAGATGGCGTCGAGAGTTGACCCGTTCGGGCCGGGAGACGGTGCGGTCAGAGCAGGGTCAGCTGTGTGGGTCCTGACGCGTGGTCATCCGCGGGGGGCTCGGGGGAGTCCGGCGCGGCGCGGGCGATGCGGCGGGCGCCGCCCCGGTCCGCCGGGCCGATGCCGTACTCGGCCGCCAGCTCGTGCACGCGGCGGGTGATGCCCCGCTGGTACCAGGTCGGCGCGTACGCTCCGTCCGCGTACATCCGCTCGTACCGCCGCACCAGATGCGGATGGTGCTGTCCGAGCCACTGCATGAACCACTCGCGCGCACCGGGCCGCAGATGCAGCACGAGCGGTGTGACCGAGGTCGCCCCGGCGGCGGCGATGGCGCGGACCGTGGCGCGCAGCTGGTCGGGGTGGTCACCCAGGAAGGGGATGACCGGGGCCATCAGCACACCGCAGCCGATCCCGTTGTCCGTCATGGCCCGTACCACGTCGAGGCGGCGCTCGGGCGATGGGGTGCCCGGCTCGACCGTGCGCCACAGCTCGGGGTCGGTGAACCCGACAGAGACGGAGACGCCGACCTCCGTGACCTCGGCCGCCTGCCGCAACAGGTCGAGGTCACGCAGGATCAGCGTGCCCTTCGTGAGGATGGAGAAGGGGTTCGCGTGGTCGCGCAGGGCGGTGATGATGCCGGGCATCAGCCGGTAGCGGCCTTCGGCCCGCTGGTAGCAGTCGACGTTCGTGCCCATCGCGATGTGCTGGCCCTGCCACTGCCGGGAGCCCAGATGGCGGCTCAGCAGCTCGGCGGCGTTTACCTTGACGACGATCTGGGAGTCGAAACCGAGGCCGGTGTCCAGGTCCAGATAGCTGTGGGTCCTGCGGGCGAAGCAGTACACGCAGGCGTGGGTGCACCCCCGGTAAGGGTTCACGGTCCATTCGAACGGCATACGGGAGGCCCCCGGCACCCGGTTCACGATCGAGCGGGCCCGGATCTCATGGAAGGTGATGCCCCTGAATTCCGGGGTGTCGAAGGTACGTGTCGTCACCGCGTCCGCGGCGAAGAGCGCGCCGTTTCCCGGCTTTGTGGTGTTCTCTGCCAGATTGTCCCAGCGCATGAACGCCTCCTTGGTAGCACTCCGCAGAGAATAGAACATATGTTCCCTTGATCGTGCGCTGCGGAGCGTCGGCCCCGATTTTGAGCGGCCGTACCCGAGGTGGTTGGCTCAGCGGGACCCCGAACAACCGAGTGCTGGAGGAGCAGGCATGGCGCAGGTCGAGGCCACGACAGAGCGGATCATCGCGGCGGACGCAGAGACGGTGTTCGATGCGCTGGCCGACTACAAGGAGGTCCGGGGCAAGGTACTGACCGGGCACTTCAGCGAGTACGAGGTGCGCGAGGGCGGAGACGGCGAAGGCACCCTGGTCCACTGGAAGCTCCAGGCCACGAGCAAGCGGGTCCGCGACTGCCTGCTGGAGGTCACCGAGCCCACCGACGGGCAGCTGGTCGAGAAGGACCGCAACTCGTCGATGGTCACCACCTGGATCGTCACCCCGGCGGGTGAGGGGAAGTCCAAGGCCGTCGTCACGACCGTGTGGGACGGCGCCGGCGGCGTCGGAGGGTTCTTCGAGCGGACCTTCGCGCCCAAGGGCCTCGGCCGGATCTACGACGAACTGCTGCAGAATCTCGCCACCGAGGTCGAGAAGTAACAGCGCCCGCCCCGTCGTTGGCGGCGCCGCCGGCCTCACCGGAACGAGTGGTTTTCCGGGGTGGCCGGTTGTGCGCCGTAGCGCCTCCCACCGGCGCATAAGCCCTCAGGATGCGCCCTGCGTGCGCCCGGTCGCGTTTGCCCTGCCTTGCCGCCTGATGCGAGAAATGGGCGGCGCAGCTGCGACGAGGGGAGCGCACGTGGTGGGTGGGATCACTCTGGTGGAGGACGAGCCGGGAGGCACGGAGTACGGGGTGCCCGGGACCTGGGTGGAACCCGGTGTCGCGGTGAAGTCCGAGCCGCCTCCTCCACCGTCCGCCGCCGTGCCGTCCGCACCGCCGGACGAGATCAGCCCCCGCCGGATCCGGCTGGTCTTCCTCGGTCTCATGCTCACCCTGCTGCTCGCGGCGCTCGACCAGATGATCGTCGCCACCGCGCTGCCGAAGATCGTCGGTGAGCTGCACGGCCTGGACAAGATGTCGTGGGCGGTCACCGCCTATCTGCTGGCCTCCACGATCGGTCTGCCGCTCTACGGGAAGCTCGGCGACCTCTTCGGCCGCAAGGGCGTCTTCCAGTTCGCGATCATCGTCTTCATCATCGGCTCAGCCCTCGCCGGCTGGTCGCGCACGATGGACGAGCTCATCGCCTTCAGGGCCGTCCAGGGCATCGGCGGCGGCGGGCTCATGATCGGCGTGCAGGCGATCATCGCCGACATCGTCCCCGCCAGGGAGCGGGGCCGCTACATGGGCCTCATCGGGGCCGTCTTCGGCCTCGCCTCGGTGGCGGGACCCCTCCTCGGCGGCTTCTTCACCGACCACGCCTCGTGGCGCTGGTGCTTCTACATCAACGTGCCGTTCGGCATCGTCACCCTCGCCGTCATCGCGCTCGTGCTGAAGCTGCCCAAACCCGCCGTACGCCCGCGACTCGACGTGCTCGGGGCGCTGCTGCTGGCCGTCGCGTCGACCTGCCTGGTGCTGCTCACCAGCTGGGGCGGTACGGAGTACGCCTGGGGCTCGCGGACCATCCTGGGGCTCGCCGTCGGGGCTGCGGGAGCGACCCTGCTCTTCCTCGTCGTCGAGCACCGGGCCGCCGAACCCATCATCCCGCTGCGCCTGTTCCGCGACTCGGTCTTCAACGTCACCTCGCTGGTGGGCGCGGTCGTCGGGGTCGCGCTCTTCGGGGCGGCCAGCTATCTGCCGACCTATCTCCAGATGGTCGAGGGAGTGTCCGCCACCGAGTCGGGGCTGCTGATGCTGCCCATGATGGGCGGCATCGTCGTCGCCTCCGTCGTCTCCGGACAGCTGGTCTCCCGCACCGGCCGCTACCGCGTCTTCCCTCTGGTGGGCGGAGCGCTCTCGGCCGTCGGCATGTGGCTGCTCTCCCACCTCGACACCGACACCTCCCCGCTGGAGTACGGCATCTGGCAGGCCGTCCTGGGCATCGGGATCGGCCTCGTCATGTCCATCCTGGTGCTGGCCGTCCAGAACTCCGTACGCCCCTCCGACCTCGGCACCGCCACCAGCGCCAACAACTACTTCCGCCAGATCGGCGGCAGTGTGGGCGCCGCGATCTTCGGCACCCTGTTCGCGGGGCGGCTCGCGGACGCGCTCGGGGTGCGGCTGCCTCCCGGAGCCGACCTGCCCGACGCGGAGTCGATCACACCGCAGCTGGTCCACACCATGGAGCCCGCGCTGCGCGACGCCTACATCCAGGCGTACGCCGACGCGATGCCGCGGATCTTCCTCTACCTGGTGCCGGTGCTCCTGCTCGGCCTGTTCCTCGCCTTCTTCCTCAAGGAGAAACCGCTGGTGTCCCACCACACCCCCCAGACGGCCCCCGACGCGGCCACGGCGCCCTCCACGATCCCCGCGGCCCGCACCGACCCCGGCCCGCCGCAGACCGCCCCGCTCTCCGGGATCCCGGTGTCCGGATGCGTCCAGCACCCCGACGGTACGAAGGTCGGACGGGCCGCGCTCACCCTCATCGACGGGCAGGGGCGGCAGGTCGGCCGGGGGGCGAGCGGCGACGACGGGCGGTACGCGCTGAGCGCACCCGCCGCGGGCGCCTATGTGCTGATCGCCGCAGCCGGAGGGCACCAGCCGCAGGCCGTCAGTGTCACCGTCAACGACCGGCCGGTGGAGCTGGACGTGGTCCTGGGCGGGGCCGGACGACTCGCCGGCGCGGTGCTCACGCCGGACGGCGCCCCTGTCCGCGACGCGGCGGTCACGCTCACCGACGTACGGGGTGAAGTCGTCGCGACCACCCGCACCGGACGCGAAGGTTCCTACGTCATCAGCGAGCTGGTGGCCGGTGAATACACGCTGGCGGCCAGCGCCCCCGCCTTCCGCCCCGCCGCCCTCCCGGTCAGCGTGCAGGCCGCCCGGGAGACCCGGCAGGACATCGAGCTTGCGGGCGGCGCCGTGCTGCGCGGCGTCGTACGTGCGCCCGGCGGGCGGGTCGTCGAGGACGCCAGGGTCACGTTGCTCGACGCGGCGGGCAATGTGGTCGACACCCTGACCACCGGCTCCGACGGTGCGTTCAGGTTCGTGGACCTGTCGACCGGTGAGTACACCGTGATCGCCGCCGGCTACCCGCCGGTCGCCACCGTGCTCCAGCTCCCCGGAGGGGGCAGGACCGAGCGTGATCTCCTTCTGGGTCACGAGGACTGACGGAGCATCGGCATGAAGGGGCGGGGTGTGCGGAGGTTTCCGCACACCCCGCCCCTGTCTCATGGCAGCAGCCGGGGCGCGCGTCTCGCCGCGACGTCGCCGGCCAGGCGAGCAGCGAGGCACGGAAGCGAACGACGTCGACGGGGAGCCTTCACCCTCGACGACGCCGCGTCCCTGCGCACCTACGCCACCCGCCAGGGGGTGGGCGCGCTCTCCCTCTGGGCATCCTTCCGCGACCAGGAGTGCGCCTCGGGCGAGGACACGACGGCCGCATCGGACAGTCGCAGTGGAGCCGACCAGGACGCGGGCGCGTTCGCCGAAGCGCTGAGCGGCTGAGGAGGCGGCGCGGCCGAGCTGCCGATGGGCGCGGCGTGGCCGGTCGGCTTCAGCGCACCGGGGCCTCCCTGACCAGTGTCATCAGGGCCTTCGCGCCGGGGCTCATGGTCTGGGGCGGCGGGAGCACCACGACGCTCTCGTAGACCGGCAGGTGCTCTCCGTCGAGCTCCAGCGCGACCAGGCCGCGCGCCTCCGGCTTACGGGAGAAGTGGTGCGGCACGACCGCGATCCCGAGGCCCTCGTGCACCAGCTCCAGCAGGCTGTGCACGTCGTTGACCTCGAGCGCCACCGTCCGGCGGGTCCCCGCCGCGGCGAACGCCTCGTCCGCCGCCCGCCTGGGCCCCCAGTCCGGGTGGAAGTCGATGAACGATTCGCCCCGGAGCTCGCCCCACGCCACCCGCGCGCCCTCATCGGCGAGCCGGTGACCGGGGGCGCACAGGGCGACCATGGGCTCCCGCGCCAGCGGCACGAGCTCGCCCCGCCACTCCGGCGGGCTCACGGTCGCGGCGAACGCGAGGTCAAGACGGCCGCCGGCCACGCCATCGAGCAGACTGGACGTGCCCTCCTGCCGCAGCCTGATCTCCATGTGCGGATGCTCCCGGTGGAAGGCCGCGAGCAACCGCGCCGTGCTGACTCCAGCCACGCACTGCTCCACCCCCAGCGTCAGCGTGCCGCGCAACAGCCCCCGTACGGCGTCCACGGCGTCCCGCGCCGCCCTGGCCCCCGCCAGCGTGCGTTCCGCCTCCACCAGCAGCGCGGTCCCGGCCTCGGTGAGCCGGACCGTGCGGGTCGTACGGCTGAACAGGGGCGTCCTCAGCTCCTGTTCCAGCGCCCGGACGGACGCGGACAGTCCCGACTGGGACACGGCCAGCCGCTCGGCCGCCCGGGTGAAGTGCTGCTCCTCGGCGACGGCGACGAAGTGCTCCAGCTGACGCAATTCCATGATTGAGCAATTTAACCGATGAATCCCAGCGGAATCTCCTGTTGGACCGCTGGATCGTTCTCCGCCAGTCTTGGGGGCGCGCACCAGACCTGGCGCGCGACGCCGTGTCCCGTGGAGCCCGTATGTACGTTCCGTCCGCCGACCGCTACACCGACATGCCCTACCGGCGCACCGGCCGCAGCGGCCTGCTGCTGCCCGCGCTGTCGCTCGGACTCTGGCACAACTTCGGGGGCGACCGGACCCCCGAGACGCAGGGCGAGATCCTGCGCAGGGCCTTCGACCTCGGCATCACGCACTTCGACCTCGCCAACAACTACGGCCCGCCGCCCGGCTCAGCCGAGACCGCCATGGGCCGCGCGCTGCGGACGGACTTCGCCGGGCTCAGGGACGAGATCGTCATCTCCACCAAGGCGGGCTACCACATGTGGGAGGGGCCGTACGGTGAGTGGGGCTCCCGCAAGAGCCTGCGCTCCTCGCTGGACCAGAGCCTGACGCGCCTGGGCCTCGACTACGTCGACATCTTCTACTCCCACCGCTTCGACCCCGACACCCCGCTCGAGGAGACGATGGGCGCCCTGGACACGGCGGTGCGCCAGGGCAAGGCGCTCTACGCCGGTGTCTCCAACTACTCGGCCGAGCAGACCCGCGAGGCCGCCCGGATCCTGAACGATCTCGGCACCCCCCTCCTCATCCACCAGCCGCGCTACTCCATGCTCGACCGCTGGGTCGAGGACGGCCTGCTGGACGCCCTGGACGAGCTCGGGACCGGCTCCATCGCCTACTCCCCGCTGGAGCAGGGCATCCTCTCCGACCGCTATCTGAACGGCATCCCGGAGGGATCGCGCGCCGCGGGCAGCAGCCCCTTCCTGTCCGCCGAGGCCGTCACCCCCGACCTGGTGGGCCGGCTGGGCGCGCTGAACGAACTGGCCCAGGAGCGCGGACAGTCCCTCGCCCAGCTGGCGCTCGCCTGGGTGCTGCGCGGCGGCCGGGTCACCTCAGCCGTCGTCGGCGCGAGCAGCGTCGCCCAGCTGGAGAACAGCGTGGCGACGGTCCGCAACCTGGACTTCACCGACGAGGAGCTCACCCGGATCCAGGAGCTGGTCAAGGGCACAGGCCGCGTCTGATCCCCCGTCGTCCGCCGCCCGGCACCCGGGCGGCGGACGCCTTCACCGGACTGGACCAGTGACAGATCACATAGGCTCTGGTCCGGTGCGGTCCCGGCGCGTACCGTGATGCGGCACGAAGATCCTCTTCCCGGGAACGGGCGGGGGAGCGACCGACCAGCGACAGGACCGCGCACCGTGAAGATCCTCGTCAGCGCCGACATGGAGGGCGCCACCGGAGTGACCTGGCCGGCCGATGTGCTGCCCGGCACCCCGCAGTGGGAGCGGTGCCGTTCGCTGTTCACCTCCGACGTGAACGCCGCCGCGCTGGGCTTCTACGACGGGGGCGCCGACGAGGTCCTGGTCAACGAAGCCCACTGGAGCATGCGTAACCTGCTCCTGGAGCGGCTCGACGAGCGCGTCCAGATGATCACCGGCAGGCACAAGTCCCTCTCCATGGTCGAGGGCATCCAGCACGGTGATGTCGACGCCGTGGCGTTCATCGGCTACCACACGGGCGCCGGCACCGAGGGCGTCCTCGCCCACACCTACCTCGCCAACTCCATCACCGGAGTCTGGCTGAACGGGGTCCGTGCCAGCGAGGGCCTGCTCAACGCCCATGTCGCCGCGGAGTACGGCGTCCCCGTTATCCTGGTCACCGGCGACGACCTGACCTGCGTGGACGCCCACGGCTACGCCCCCGGGGCACGTACGGTCGCGGTGAAGGACCATGTCTCGCGGTACGCGGCGGTGTGCCGCACCCCGGCCCGCACCGCAGCCGACATCAGGGCCGCCGCCGAGGCCGCGACCGCGCTCGCGGTGCGCCACGCGCCCGTGACGATCGACGCCTGCGCGGTGGAGCTGGAGTTCGACGCCGAGCATCTGGCCGCGGCGGCGACGGTGGTTCCTGGCGTGGCGCCAAGCGGCGAGCGGCGCGTCGCCTACACCAGCGGGACGATGTACGAAGGTATTCGCACATTCAAGGCGGTGACGACGATCGTGTCGGCCGCTGTGGAGGAACAGTATGGCTGAGGCGGGCAACCCCACCGGGCCGGTCCCCACCGGACCGGTCGACGAGCGGGCGCTCGACGAGTCGGTGACGTTCACCTCCGAGCTGATCCGCATCGACACGACCAACAGCGGTGACGGCAGCTGCCGGGAACGCCCGGCCGCCGAGTACGTCGCCGAGCGGCTGGCCGGCGCGGGCCTGGAGCCCACGCTCCTGGAGCGCACGCCCGGACGGACGAACGTCGTCGCCCGGATCGAGGGCACCGACAGGTCGGCCGACGCCCTCCTCGTGCACGGCCACCTCGACGTGGTCCCCGCGATGGCGGAGGACTGGACCGTGCACCCCTTCTCCGGGGAGGTGCGCGACGGCGTCGTGTGGGGGCGCGGGGCCATCGACATGAAGAACATGGACGCGATGGTCCTCGCCGTCGTCCGGGCCTGGGCGCGCGCCGGCGTACGCCCGCGCCGCGACATCGTCATCGCCTACACGGCCGACGAGGAGGCCAGCGCGAACGACGGAGCCGGCTTCCTCGCCGACCAGCACCCCGAGCTCTTCGACGGCTGCACGGAGGGCATCAGCGAGTCCGGTGCCTTCACCTTCCACGCGGGACCCGGCATGGCCCTCTACCCCGTCGCGGCCGGAGAGCGCGGCACGGGGTGGTTGAAGCTGACCGCCGAGGGCAAGGCAGGCCACGGCTCCAAGGTCAACAAGGCCAACGCCGTCAGCAGGGTCGCCGCCGCCGTCGCCAGGATCGGTGCCCACGAGTGGCCGGTGCGCCTGACCCCCACCGTGCGGGCCGCGCTCACGGAGATCGCCGCGCTCCACCACATCCGCGTCGACCTGGACGCCCCGGGGTTCGACGTCGACGAGCTGCTCGGCAAGCTGGGCCCGGCGGCCGCGCTGGTCGAGCCGACCATACGCAACAGCACCAACCCGACGATGCTGGAGGCGGGTTACAAGGTCAACGTGATCCCGGGCCACGCCAGCGCCCAGATCGACGGACGCGTGGTCCCCGGTGGCGACGACGAGTTCCACGCGACCATGGACCGGCTGACAGGACCCGGCGTCGACTGGGAGTTCCAGCACCGCGAGGTCGCGCTCGAAGCCCCGGTCGACTCACCGACGTACGCGAAGATGCGCGAGGCCATCGAGCTGTTCGATCCGGACGCCCACGTTGTCCCGTACTGCATGTCGGGCGGCACGGACGCCAAGCAGTTCTCGCGCCTCGGCATCACCGGTTACGGCTACTCACCGCTGAAGCTGCCCGTCGGCTTCGACTACCAGGCGCTGTTCCACGGCGTCGACGAGCGGGTACCCGTCGACGCACTGCACTTCGGCGTCCGGGTCCTGGACCGGTTCCTGCGCGAGGCCTGACGATCGACCGCACCGGACCGCCTGACGACCCGCACCGCCCGACCGAAGAGGGGGAAACCGACCATGGCGTCCACAGCGGCGTACGGAACATGGCCGTCACCGATCGACGCGGCACTGACCGCCTCGCACGACGGCCGGCCGGATTACGTGGGCACCGTCGGTGACGAGGTGTGGTGGACGGAGCCGCGCCCGGCCGAGGGCGGCCGCCGTGCCCTCGTACGCCGAAGGGCCGACGGCAGCACCGAGTCCGTCCTCCCCGAACCGTGGAACCCCCGCAGCCGCGTCATCGAGTACGGCGGGGTGCCGTGGGCCGGCGTGGCGCGCGAGGAGGGCGGGCCGCTGGTCGTCTTCGTCCACTTCGCCGACCAGCGGCTGTACGCGTACGCGCCGGACGGGCCGGACGCGCCCTGGCCGCTCACTCCTGTGTCGGAGGTCGGCGGCGGACTGCGCTGGGTGGAACCGCAGTTGCTTCCCGAACGACGCGAAGTGTGGTGCGTGCTGGAGGAGTTCACCGGGGAGTCGCCCACCGATGTGCGCCGGGTGATCGCCGCCGTACCGCTGGACGGATCGGCCGCTGAGCACCGCGGCGCCGTACGCGAACTCACCGACGACCGGAACCGGTTCGTCACCGGGCCCAGGCTGTCGCACGACGGGCGTCGCGTCGCCTGGATCGCGTGGGACCATCCGCGGATGCCCTGGGACGGCACCCTCGTGAAGACGGCCGAGGTGACCGCGGAGGGTGATCTCACCGAGGTCAGGACCCTGGCCGGGGGCGACGACGAGTCGGTCGTCCAGGTCGAGTGGGACCGGGACGGTTCGCTGCTGTTCGTGTCCGACGCCGGAGGCTGGTGGGAGCTTCAGCGGCTCGGGCCCGACGCCGTCGCCGGCGCGGCCGAGCCCGCCGGCCGCCTGTGCACCGGGCGGAACGAGGAGTTCGGCGGGTCACTGTGGAAGATCGGCGAGCGCTGGTTCCAGCTGCTGGACAGTGGGCTGATCGCCGTCATCCACGGCCGGGGCCCCAACGCCCTCGGGGTGCTCGACCCCAAGAGCGGTGATCTGGTCGACGCCGTGGGCCCCTGGACCGCGTGGGCGGCCACACTCGCCGTGCAGGACACCAGGGTCATCGGTATCGCCGCGAGCCCCCACACGTCCTTCGAGGTGGTGGAGCTGGACACGGCCACCGGACACACCAGGGCGATCGGCGCCCCCCACCGGGACGCGGTCGATCCCGCCTACCACCCCGAGCCCCGGATCCGTACCTTCACCGGACCTGCGGGCCGTGAGATCCACGCCCATGTCTACCCGCCGCGTCACCCCGACCGCACCGGGCCCGAGGGCGAGCTGCCGCCCTACGTCATCTGGGCGCACGGCGGCCCCACCGGCCACACCTCGCTCGTGCTCGACCTGGAGATCGCCTACTTCACCTCCCGGGGCATCGGCGTCGCCGAGGTGAACTACGGCGGCTCGACCGGCTACGGCCGCGCCTACCGCGAGCGGCTGCGCGAACAGTGGGGCGTCGTCGACGTGGAGGACTGCGCCGCCGTCGCCCTGGGTCTGGCCGAGGAGGGCTCGGCCGACCGGGACCGACTGGCGATCCGGGGAGGCAGCGCCGGAGGCTGGACCACCGGTGCCTCCCTCACGAGCACCGATGTGTACGCCTGCGGCGCCATCAGCTACCCGATCCTCGACCTGGAGGGCTGGGCGACCGGTGAGACCCACGACTTCGAATCGCAGTACCTGGAGTCGCTCGTAGGCCCGTACGCCGAGGTGCCCGAGCGCTACCGCGAGCGCTCGCCCGTCAACAACACGGACCGGCTCACGGCCCCGTTCGTGCTGCTCCAGGGGCTCGACGACCCGATCTGCCCGCCCGTCCAGTGCGAGCGCTTCCTCGCCGCGATCGAGGGACGCGGGATTCCGCACGCCTACCTCACCTTCGAGGGGGAGGGCCACGGCTTCCGCCGCGCCGAAACCGTGCGGCGCGCACTGGAGGCCGAACTCTCCCTGTACGCCCAGACGTTCGGCGTCGAGCGCAGCGATGTGCCGCGACTGGAGCTGACGGAGTGACCCTGGAGCCCCTCGCCCGCCCGGCCAGGCTGCGGCCCGGAGCCAGGGTCGCCGTCGTCGCGCCCAGCGGCCCCGTGCCGGCCGACCGGCTGGAGCGCGGCCTCGACCTGCTGCGCGGCTGGGACCTCGACCCCGTCGTGGCCCCCCACGCGCTGGAGCGGCATCCGGACCTCGATCATCTGGCCGGCACGGACGAGCACCGCGCCCGCGACCTCCAGGAGGCCTGGTGCGACCCGTCCGTCGACGCCGTGCTGTGTGCCAGGGGAGGGTACGGCGCCCACCGCATGGTCGACCTCCTGGACTGGTCCGCGATCCGGGCGGCCGGGCCCAAGGTGTTCGTCGGCTACAGCGACATCACCGTGCTGCACGAGGCCTTCGCCCTGCGGGCCGGCTTCTCGACCCTGCACGGCCCGATGGTCGCCACCGATGTGTTCCTGAAGGACACGGACACCCAGGAAGCGCTGCGCTCCACGCTGTTCGAGCCCGAGTCGGTGCGGATCCTGGGTCTGGACGCGGCGGTCGCGCTGGTGCCCGGTGCCGCCCGAGGGGTCACCTACGGCGGCTGCGCGAGCCTCCTCGCCGCCGACGCCGGCACCCCGCGCGCCCGGACGTCGGCCCGGGGCGGACTGCTCGTGATCGAGGACACCGGGGAGGACCCCTACCGGCTCGACGGCATCCTCACCCGGCTGCTGCGCATCGGCGCCCTCGACTCGATAGCCGGGGTGGTGTGCGGTTCGTGGGAGGCCTGCGGACCGGCCGAAGGGGTGCGAGCGGTGCTCGCCGACCGGCTCGGAGGGCTCGGGGTCCCCGTGGTCGACGAGCTGGGATTCGGCCACGGCCCGAGTGCCCTGACCGTCCCTCTCGGCGTCCCCGCGGTGCTGGACGCACCGGCGGACGGCGGGCGTTGCACGCTCACCGTCCAGGTCCCCGCTCTGCTCTGAGGCCCGGGCCCGCGAGTGCGGTGCGGATCCGTGCGGAAACTCCGTTCCCGCACGTTGACATCGCTATGAGGTGTGTCACAGCATGGGCCGGGCCCGGTACTTACCGGTCAGTAATGTGTCCTCGGTGTGGAGGTCCATGTGTCGCGTGCTGTGCCCAGATTCCGCCGTCCACTCACTTTGCTCGCGGGGGCGGCACTTCTCGCCCCGCTCGCTCTGACCGGCGCCCCTCCGGCCTCCGCGGCCGATCGGTACACCGTCACCGCGCTGGAGTTCACCGTGCGGGCCGGTGACCGGTCCTGCACCGTCGACGCCGACCTCTACCGGCCGGCCGGCGCCGACGCGCAGCACCCGGCCCCCGCCGTCCTCGCCACCAACGGCTTCGGCGGCAGCAAGTCCGACGGCTCCACCGACGTCATCGGCAAGGCCTTCGCCGAGCGCGGCTACGTCGGTCTCGTCTACTCGGGCCTGGGCTTCGGCAAGTCCGGCTGCCTCATCACGCTCGACGACCCCGCGATCGACGGCAGGGCGGCCTCCGGGCTCGTCGACTTCCTCGCCGGCACCCGCACCGCCGACGACGGCACCGAGGTCGACTACGTCACCACGGACGCACCGGGCGATCCGGTGGTCGGCATGATCGGCGGCTCGTACGGGGGAGCCGTCCAGCTGGCGACCGCGTCCGCCGACCACCGCGTGGACGCGCTCGTCCCACTGATCACCTGGAACGACCTGGCGTACTCGCTCGCCCCCAACGCGGCCGACGCGACCCGGGGCGTCTCGTCCGACACGCCCGGTGTCTTCAAGTGGCAGTGGACCAACGGCTTCTATCTGATGGGCGAGGGACAGCCCCTGCTGGTCCCCAGCCTCGACCCCTCGCGCATCGGCGGCCTCGGCTGTCTGCACTTCGCCGCCCAGGCGTGCGACACCATCCGCCTCCTGAACTCCGGCCGCTACCCGGCCACCGAGACCCAGGAGATGCTGACGTACGCCCGCAGCGTCTCACCGGCCTCCTATCTGTCCGGTGTCACCGCGCCCACGCTGCTCGTCCAGGGCCAGGCCGACAGCCTGTTCAACCTCAACGAGGCCACCGCCACCTACCGGGCACTGGAGGCCCAGGGCACCACCACGAAGATGATCTGGCAGGCCTGGGGCCACAGCGGCGGCTCGGTGCCCGGCGAGCTCGACCTCGCCACGGGCAATCTGGAGACCAGCTACGTCGGACAGCGGATCCTCGCCTGGTTCGACCGCTACCTCCACCACGACGAGAGCACCGCGACCGGCCCCGAGTTCGCCTACTACCGTGACTGGGAGAGCGGTTACGGCACCGCGGCCGCAGTCCCCGCCCTGTCGCGCACGCTGTACCTCTCCGGCGACGGCGCCCTGGTCGACAGCCGCTCCGAGGTCACCCGCGGCAGCCGCCGGTACACCAACTGGCTGCTGCCGAGCAGCCACTCCGAGAGCTCCCTCGCCGGACTCATCGGGCTGCCCGACCCGGAGCCGTACGACACGAAGGGCACCTACCTCGGCTGGACCAGTGCCCCGCTGCCCGATCCGGTGGACGTCGTCGGTGCGCCGAAGGCCACCCTGAAGGTCGTCTCCCCGAAGACGGAACGCGTCCAGAACAGCGGGGACGCCGCCGACAAGCTGGCCCTGTTCGCGAAGGTGTACGACGTGGCACCCGACGGCACCCAGAAGTTGGTGAACCGCCTGGTCGCCCCCGTACGAGTCCCCGACGTCACCCGCCCCTTCACCGTCGAGCTGCCGGGCATCGTGCACCGCTACGAGGCCGGGCACCGGCTGCGCTTCGTGATCGCCGCGAGCGACACGGCGTACGTCGGGAACCGGGGTGTCAAGCCGGTCACCGTGGTCAGTGCCCCGGGGGACACCGGTGTCCTGGAGCTCCCGACGGTCGGCTGACCATCACCCGTTCGGCCCTGCTCCACCGCTCCCCGGACCCGGGACGGAGCCATCCTGGGGTCCGGGGACCGCGCCTGGTCCCCGGACCGGGACCAGGACCAGCGAAAGGGCCGCTCATGAGCCCCAAGGACGTATCCAGCGGCACCACGAGCGCCTTCACGCCCGCCCGGATCGCCGTGACCGTGCTGGCGGTACTGGCCATCGTCTTCATCTGCGTGAACACCACCGATGTGTCCATCCGCGTGATCATCCCCAAGGTCACGATGCCGCTGTGGGCTGCCCTGCTGGGGGTCTTCGTGGCGGGCGTGCTCTGCGGGGCCTATCTCTTCCGCAGGCGGGCCGCGCGATAGGCGCCGCCGCACATCAGGGGGCTCGGCCGAGAAGCGGGCCGCGCGATATGGAGGACGCAGGCCCATCAGGGCGGCGAGGATGGGCCGTATGCGCACACGAGTGGTCCTCGACGCCCCTTCGAACCTCGGGCTGCGGCCTCCCGCGCCCGGCACCGTACCCGGCTGCTACAAGCTGGCCGGCGCACTGCGCGAGCACCGCATCGTCCAGCGGCTCGGGGCGTTCGAGGGCGGCGTCGTGGTCCCGCCGCGCTACGACCTCGGCGACTGGCAGGAGGGCGACGGGGTCTTCAACGCCGACGCCATCGCCCGCTACACCCGCACGCTCGCCGACCGCATAGAGGGGCACGTCAGGGCAGGTGAACTCCCGGTCGTCCTCGGCGGTGACTGCTCCATCCAGCTCGGAGCCACCCTCGCCCTGCGCCGCATCGGCAGGTACGGCCTCGCCGCGCTCGACGGATCGGCGGACTTCCGCCACCCCGGCAACAGCGACCGGATCGGCGCCGCGGGCGGCGAGGAACTGGCGCTCTCCACCGGGCGCGGGCAGTCCGGTCTGACCGACCTGGAGGGCCTTGGCCCCTATCTCAGGGACGAGGACATCCGGCTCCTCGGCATGCGGGACGACGACACGGACCGCGCCGAGATGGCCGCGCTGAAGATCTCCAACGCGACGGTGGGGGAGATCAGGGACCGGGGGCCGGCCGACATCGCCCGCGCCGTGGTGCAGTCCCTGGAGGTCCCCGTGCTCGACGGCTTCTGGGTCCACCTCGACGCCGACGTACTCGACCCGAGCGTGATGCCCGCCGTCGACAGCCCCGACGACGGCGGACTGTTCCCCGGCGAACTCGCCACGCTGCTGCGCATACTCGTCGGCTCACGCAGCTGCGTGGGGCTCAACGTGACGATCTACGACCCGGATCTCGACCCCGACGGCACGGCCGGCGCACTGCTCACCGACCTGGTCGTCGGCGCCTTCGCCTGAGGGGGGTCCGGATCAGGAGGGTACGTTCCGGTCGACGTACTCGAAGACCGAGCCGTCCGGGTGCAGGGCGATCAGATTGCGGCCGGCGGGGGAGGGCATCGGCCCCGCGATGACCCTCGCGCCCACCCGCGTCAGCGCCGCGTGTGCCTCGTCGACGTCCTTGACCGCGATGGTCGCCGACACCTTGCGCAGCACCTCCAGCTGCGACTCGGGACCGCTCATCAGCAGAAAGCAGCCGATCGCCGCCACCGAGACCCCGCCGCGCTCGAAGCGCTGTGCCGGAGTGCCGGTCAGGCCCTCGTAGAAGGCCACAGCGGCCTCCAGGTCGTCGACACAGATACGCAGCGTGGTTCCCAGGATTTCCATGCCCACGAGGGTAGTTGCCGACTCCGCCGGATGTGATCGGTTCCCCCGCCCTGGGGTCTGTCGTCAAACTGCCGTCTGCCGCGCGGCCGCCCTCCGGACGACGACGGCAGTTTGACGGCAGACCCCAGCTGCTGGATCACACCCGGCAGAGCACCTCGCCGTGCGGGACCATGAACCATGCGTCGGGCTCGTCGCCCCACGCCCGCCAGGCGTCCGCGATCGCCGTCAGCTCTCCCGCGCTCGCGTGCCCGCCGTCCACCGCCAGCTCCGCGTACACCGAAGCGGTCGTACGCTCCGCCCACAGGCCGCTCCACCAGGCGCGGTTCTCCGGGGTGGCGAAGCACCAGGCCGCCGCGGTCGGGTTGATGTCGGTGAAGCCCGCCTGCCGCGCCCAGGACAGCAGCCTGCGCCCGGCGTCGGGTTCGCCGCCGTTCGCCCGGGCCACCCGGTGGTACAGCTCCAGCCACTCCGGCAGCCCGGGCACCTCCGGATACCAGGCCATCGCCCCGTAGTCGCTGTCACGGGCCGCGACGATGCCGCCCGGCCGGCAGACCCGCCGCATCTCGCGCAGCGCCTGCACCGGATCGCTGACGTGCTGGAGCACCTGATGGGCGTGCACCACGTCGAAGGAGTCGTCAGGGAAGTCCAGGGAGTGGACATCCGCGGTGGCGAACTCCACGTTGTCGACGCCGCGTTCGGCGGCGTTGCGGGCCGCACGCTCCAGGATGCCGCCGCTGGAGTCGACGGCGGTCACCCGGCCGGGCGCCACCAGCGCGGCGAGGTCCGCGGTGATGGTGCCCGGCCCGCAGCCCACGTCCAGGACCGCCTGTCCGGGGCGGAGTTCACCGATCAGGTAGGCCGCGGAATTGGCGGCCGTACGCCACTGGTGCGAGCGCAGCACCGACTCGTGGTGGCCGTGGGTGTAGACAGCGGATTCCTTCGGCATGGCCGTACGTCCTCTCTCGGACCTCAGTCGCAGGCGATGGAACGACGGTACGCCGCAATGTCGGATCCTGAGATAGGCGTCTCACGATGCGGTCCTACGTCATACCGGCATCGGGCAGTACACCGTCAGTGCTTCGGGCAGCTTGTCGATCATCAACTCTGTTCCGGAGTGGGCCACTTCGCCGTCGAAGGCGTACGGCGTCCCCGGGGTGAGCCCGGCGATCCGCACCCTGCGGCGGCGTACCGCAGCATGGGCGGGTGACCGGCTCAGCGGTCCGGCGACCGCCGCGGCGAGCAGCCGGAGGCCCGGGGTGCGGCCACCGTGCACCACGCGTACGTCCAGCAGTCCGTCCGCGAGATTGTGGCGGCGGCCCGGAGCGGGGCCCACCCGCTGGAACAGTCCGTTGCCCACGAAGAGCAGCCACAACGGCCGTCGCTTCCCCTGGAGTTCGGCTGTCAGGGGGCGGGAGCCGCGCAGTGCCTCGAAGGCCGCGAGCACCCCGGCGGGCCAGCCGCCGATCCGGGGTGCCCAGCGTTCCCGGGTCCGCACGAGCTCCGGATACACCCCCAGGCTGAAGGCGTTGAGGAAGTAGCCGTGCGCCCCGCCCGGCCCCTGCGGCCCCGGCCGGAAGCGCCCCAGGTCGACTCGGACCGCGTCGCCCGCGGTGAGCGCCGCAGCTGTGTCCTGCACGGTCTCGATGCCGAGGTCGTACGCGAAGTGGTTGAGGGTGCCGCCGGGGAACACAGCGAGCGGCAGGCTGTGGACCGCTGCGACGGCCGCCGCCATGTTGACCGTGCCGTCGCCCCCGCAGACGCCCAGTGCCTTGCCCTGCCGTGCCGCCTTCTCCAGGCACCCCTGGAGGTCGGCGGGCGCGCACTCCACCGTCTCGGCGAGCGGCAGGGTCTCGCGGATCACGCCCGCGGCCGCGGTCGCGGAGCCGGACTCCCGGTTGACGACCACCACGAGATCCTGGCCCGCGGGCAGCGCGGGCGCATCGGCCGGTGGCCGGCCGGGGGCAGGCAGCTGCCCACGGGTGGGTACGACGCCGCGCAGCGCGAACGCCGCTCCGATGCCGAGCGCCGCACCGGCCGCCACATCGCTCGGATAGTGGACCCCGGTGTAGACACGGGAGGCGGCCACCGCCAGCGCCACCGGGGCGACGACCGCACCCCAGCCCTTGGACTCCAGGGCGACGCCGGTCGCGAAGGCCGCTGCGGACGCCGCGTGGCCCGAGGGGAAGGACGTGGTGAAGGGCTGCCGCTTCAGCCTCCGTATGACCGGAACCAGATCCACTATCGGGCGCTCCCTGCGCACCGCGCCCTTGCCCACGGTGTTGATCGCGGCCGAGGCGACCGCCAGCGAGGCGATCCCGCGCAGCGCGGCCCTGCGGGACCGGGCGCTGGAACCGAGCGCCGCCATGCCCGCCGCGGCCCCGAACCACAGGAGTCCGTGGTTGGCGCTGCGGCTCAGCCGTGGCAGCACGGGCTCGGCGCCGGGCCAGTGTCTTTCGGCCACGCGCTGGAACGCGGCAAGGTCGCGCTGGTGGAGCCAGGCCCGCCAGCGGCCTGGGGAGGGAGTACTGCTCGTTGTCGACATGGAACAGCGAATACCCTGCGACCGGGCCGTGAACCAGGAGGCGCGCACGGCGGGCCCGGGCGAACCCCGTCGGGCCTTGATGAACCCCGATAAATTCAGGCGGTATGTGGTAGTTCGCCCCTGTCATGCCCGCTCCGTCACGCCGGAGGCGTTGCCCGGACAAGTTCCGGACGGCTAGCCTGCGTTCGTGATTCCGGTCATTGACCGGAGTGTCGAACGGGATTGGCGGACGATCATGGGGCGACTCGTCCCTGCGGTGACCAGGGCGCTGGATGTTCTCGAACTCTTCCTCCAGGGCGAGGGGACCCTGTCCGCCCCCGAGATCACCCGCAAGCTCCAACTGCCGCGGACCACGGTGCACGAACTCCTCACCACGCTCGCCGCACGGTCCTACCTGGTCACGGTCCCGGAACAGCCCGGCCGCTACCGGCTGGGCGTGCGCACGTACCAGCTCGGCAGCCGCTACGCCGAGCAGCTCGACCTCGCGGCCGAGGGCCAGCAGGTCGCCCGCGAGGTGGCCGAGAACTGCGGCGAGACGGTCCATGTGGCGATCCTGGAGGGCACCGAGGTCATCTACATCGCCAAGGTGGACTCCACCCACGCCGTCCGCATGGTCTCCGCCGCGGGCCGCAAGCTGCCCGCCCACTGCACCTCCGTCGGCAAGCTGCTGCTCGCCGCGCTCCCGGAGGCGGAGCTCGACGCCCGTCTCGACGGGCGCGAGCTCGTCGCCATGACCGACAACAGCCTCACCGACGCCACGGAGCTGCGTGAAGCGCTCGCTGTCGTCCGTAAGCGGGGCATAGCGGTGGAGCACCGCGAGTCGAACCCGGACGTGAGCTGTGTCGCCGCGCCGGTCAGGGACCGGTCCGGACGTGTCGTCGCCGCGCTCTCCATCTCTGTGCCGATGATCCGCTGGAGCGAGGAGCGCGAGGCGGAACTCGCGCAGCTCGCGGCGGGCGGCGCCGACGCGCTGTCCGGCCGGCTCGGACACCACAGGGCCCAGATATGAGGCCGGCTGCGGAAGTGGCGGTGCGTGAGCGGGCCGAGCTGGGTGAGGGCCCCACCTGGGACCCGGCCACGGGGCGGCTGATCTGGGTCGACATCCTCTCGGCCCGCGTCCACACCTACGACCCGTCGACCGGCCGCCGTACGGTCATGGCCACCGGCCAGCACGTCGGCGCGGCGAAGCCCCGGGCGGGCGGCGGCCTCGTGACCGTCCTGCGGGACGGAGTGGGGCTGTACGACGCGGACGGCGCCTTCTCCTGGCTGGTCCACGACCCCGTCCCGGGACGACGGGGAAACGACGCGGCGGTGGCACCGGACGGCGCGCTCTGGGCGGGCACCATGCGCTACGACGAGGCGACGGGAGGCGGCACGCTGTCCAGGGTCGCCCCGGACGGCACGGCGAGCCTCGTCCTGGACACGGTGACGGTCAGCAACGGCACCGGATGGAGCCCGGACGGCCGGCTCATGTACTACATCGACACCCCCGCACGGCGGATCGATGTCTTCGACGTCGACGGGGAGCGCGTCCTGAACAGGCGCCCCTTCGCCGCCGTCGAGGAGGGGGCAGGGTGGCCCGACGGGCTGACGGTCGACGCCGACGGCTGTGTGTGGGTCGCCTTCTGGGACGGCGCGGCGATCCGGCGCCACACCCCCGACGGCCGGGTGGACCGGGTCGTGGACCTGCCGGTGCGGCGGCCCACGGCGTGCGCGTTCGGCGGCCCCGGTCTCCGCGACCTGTACGTGTCCACCGCCCGGACGGGCCTGGACTCCCCGCACCCGCTGTCGGGCTCCCTGCTCGTGCTGCCGGACGCGGGGCAGGGCCTGCCGGGGACACCGTTCGCAGGCTGAGCGGGCGCGACCGCCGGCGGGGTCCGGGCGCCTGTCCCGGTATCTTCCGGATGCGGTGCGCGGGCGGAGCCCGGGGAACCTCCGTATAAACGTATGAAGGGGCCTGGGAGCGACGCAGGAGGGAGGCCCCGGGATGCAGTGGAGCGAGCGGAAGCAGCCCCGCCCTCCCGGGGAGGACCACGGCCAGGTCCGTTACGGGCCGCCCGCACCCGACCCGGGCCTTCCCGTGCTGCCCGAGCTGGCCGGCGTACTGGCCGCGTCGGCCGCGCGGACCCGTCCGGAACCGCCCGGTGGCGGAACGATCCTGCGCGAGGCGGCCGCCGCCTACTGGGAGCGGCGCGGCCTGCACGGCGGGCCCGAGGGCATCGCCGCGGCCCCTGGCGTCCAGCCCCTCCTGCTCGCGCTGATCGCCGCGTACGGCGGCGACGTGCTCATGCCCCGGCCCTGCCCCGCCACCTGGATGCCGCAGGCGCGGCTGCTGGGCCGGCCCGCCTACCACGTGCCGACGCCCGCCGAGTGCGGCGGCATCCCCGACCCGTACGCCCTGCTGGAGACCGTGCGCAGGGTCCGCGCCGAGGGCGGCAGGCCCCGGTTGCTCCTGATCTCAGTGGCCGACGACCCCACCGCGACCCTCGCCCCGCCCGAGCTCGTCCGCGAGGCCTGCGAGGCCGCGGTCTCCGAAGGACTGCACATCGTCAGCGACGAGACCTGGCGCGACACCCTGCACCGGCCCCAGGACACCGTCCTGCTCAGCCCGGCCGAGATGTGCCCCGACGATGTCACCGTCCTGTCCGACCTGGCCGGAGCCCTCACCCCGTCCGCCTGGCCGGTCGCCGTCGCACGCTTCCCCGCCACCGCGCGCGCCGCCGCGCGCCGCTCCCGTGTCCTCGACATCCTCACCGCGCTCGGCGCCCTCGTCGCCGAGCCGGTCGCCAGGGCCGCCGCCCACGCACTGGGCGAGCCCGAAGCCGTCACGGCCAGGATCCGGCAGGCGGCGCACCTCCAGGGCCATGTCGCCTCCGCCGCCCACCGTGCCGTGCTCACCGTCGGCGCGCTGGCCAGGCCTCCCCAGGTAGGCCGCCACCTCTACGCCGATCTCGGACCGCTGCGGGCCCGGCTGGCGGCCCGGGGCGTCACGGACTCCATGGAGCTGGAGGAATACCTGACACGACGTCTCGGCGCCCCCGCCCCCGGGGGGCACCGGTTCGGGGACGAGCTCGGAGCGCTGCGGGTGCGACTGAGCACCGGACCGCTGCTCGGCTCAACCCCGAAGGAGCAGACGGAGTCCCTCACTGCGGTGGAGCCCTTGAAATTGCCGCATGTCGCCCGAGCCCTGAGCATTTTCGCAGCAGCCCTCGATGAACTGCGATGACGATGACGAATTCCGATGACGACGAACTCCGATGACAGGAGCCTCTCGATGACGGAACAGACCGAGCGTCCGTCCGCCGGAGCCGGCCTCTCGCCGGCAGGCCCTGCCGTCGCAGCTCCGCGCCGCCTCGGCGAGCTGCGGACCTGGCCACGCAGCTTCGCCGACCGGCTCACGGCGCCGCTCCCCGGTGTCAGGGGCATGACCCGCCTGGCCAGGGAGCGCGCCCTGCGCCCCAACGCCGAGGGGCTCCGGGGTGTGCACCGGCTGCCATACGCCCCCCGGCCGCTGCCCGTCACCGGCCTGGACACGGTGGCCGTGACCTGGGCCGGACACGCCAGTTGGATCATCAGGATCGGCGGACTCACCGTCCTCACCGACCCCGTATGGTCCCGGCGCATCCTGGGCACCCCCGCGCGGATCACCCCCGTCGGAGTCCCCTGGGAGGCGCTGCCGCCCGTCGACGCCGTCCTGATCAGCCACAACCACTACGACCACCTGGACGCCCCCACCCTCCGCAGGCTCCCGAGGACCACCCCTCTCCTCGTCCCCGCCGGTCTCGGCCGCTGGTTCCGGCGCCGTCGCTTCACCCATGTCACCGAGCTCGACTGGTGGGAATCGGTGGAACTGGGCGGCGTCCGCTTCGACTTCGTGCCTTCCCACCACTGGTCCAAGCGCACCCTTCTGGACACCTGCCGGTCGCTGTGGGGCGGCTGGGTGCTCGGCGACGCGCAGGGACGGCGGCTCTACTTCGCGGGAGACACCGGTTACGGCCACTGGTTCGGGGAGATCGGCCGCCGCTATCCAGGTCTGGACCTCGCGATGCTGCCGATCGGGGCGTACGAACCGCGCTGGTGGCTCTCGGACGTGCACACCGACCCCGAAGAGGCAGTCCAGGCGTACGAGGACCTCGGAGCGCGCGCGATGGCCCCCATGCACTGGGCGACGTTCCTGCTCTCCGCCGAACCCGTCCTCGAACCGCTGACCCGGCTCCGTACGGCCTGGCAGCGGGCCGGGCACTCGCGCGCCGACCTCTGGGACCTGCCGGTCGGCGCCTCACACGTGCTGGAAGCCTGACCGTGTCCGGCCGCCGCCCCCGCCCTCCGGGCTCCTCAACCCGCCATGCGCGCCCGCAGCCGCCGCCACAGCGCCGGTGTCCCGCTGATCAGCAGCGTCAGCACCACCGCCGCGAGCACGCCCTCCCACGGTTCGTCGAACAGCGAACCGCCCAGGATCCCGATCAGCTGATACGTCGCCGCCCAGGCCAGACACGCGGGCACATCGCCCCGGGCGAACTGCCGCAGCGGCAGCCGGCCGAGCAGACAGGCCAGCATGACCGGTATCCGCCCGGCCGGCACCAGCCGGGACAGGACCAGTACCACGGTGCCGTGCTCGTCCAGCTTCTGCTGCGCCTGCGCGAGTCGCTCCGGCGCGGCCCGGCTGGTGATCGCCTCCAGCCACTTCGAACCGTTGCGGGACCGCACCCCCCGCTGCCCCAGCCAGTACAGGCAGATGTCTCCCAGGAACGCCGCGCCCGACGCCACGGCGAACACGAAGAGCAGGGCGAACGGTGACGTCTGGTGCAACGTCACCACGGCCGCCGTACTCACCAGCGCCCCCGTCGGCACCACGGGCACCAGCGACCCCAGCGCCACGAGCAGGAACAACGACGGATAGCCGACGGCCTGCTGTGTCGACTCAGTCGGCAGCTGCCCCAGCACTTCCCCTATCACCTACGGGCCTCCGGCCTCACATGCTCGCCGTGCCCGAGCCGGTGCACCGCCACGTCCGGTGCCACCCGCGCCGCCTCCCGCACGAATTCGTCGCCCGGCGCATGGAACTCGTGCGGTTTGACCCCGTCCATCCCGATCGGCCAGTACGTGCCGTAGTGCACCGGCACCGCGGACCTCGGCTCCAGCAGGGTCAGCGCCCGCGCGGCGCGGGCCGCGTCCAGATGGTGGTCGCCCAGATTGGGCCCCCAGCCGCCGACCGGCAGCAGCGCCACGTCCACCGGCCCCACGGCACCGGCCATGCCGTCGAAGAGTCCGGTGTCCCCGGCGAAATACGTACGGGCCTCGCCCTCGACGACGTATCCGAGAGCGGGCACCCGGCGCGGGCCGACCGGCAGCCTGCGGCCGTCGTGCAGCGCCGGAACCGCGCGGACCAGGACCTCGCCGACCCGCACCACGTCCCCCGGGGCGACCTCGGAGATCCGCAGTCCGCGCACCCGGCGCAGCAGCCTGAGGCCAGGCACGGCCCCGACGGCGCCGCGGGGCACGATCAGCAGGCTGCCGGGGGCGAGACGGGTCAGGGAGGGGAGATGGAGATGGTCGGAGTGCAGATGGGAGATGAGGACCGCGTCGGCCACGGCGGCCTCCGGCGGCGGTACCTCGCCACGGCGCCGGCGCAGATGCGCGAAGCGCCGTGCGAACAGCGGATCGGTCAGCACCCGGACCCCGGAGTCCTCGATCGTGCAGGTGGCATGACCCCACCAGGTGACCTCCACCGACCTGCCTCCTCGTGCCCGCACCCGCGCCCGTACTCGTACTCGTACGAGGGTATGCGGTCCGCGCCCCTCCCACGCCGGAGTGCTCCTTCACACGTCCGCGCGCGTGGCCGTGCGCGGTTACGGAGGGCTACCGTGGGACAGCCCTCAGGGGTGTGGCCGGCATCCGAGGCTGAGAGGGCTGTGACAGGCTTGACGCGGGCCCATGACGAACGACGGGTCCGGACATGAGGTGGAACGGCGTGAATGACGAGCGGTGGCGTAGAGCGGGAGGAGCCGTCCTACGCGTGATCGCTGTATGGGCCGTCTCCACGCTCACCATGCTGGCGCTGGCGGGCATCCTGCCCGACTTCAGGCTCCAGGCCGAGGACGGCGACACCATCACGAGGACCGCCTTCACCGCGGCCTGGGGCGCGGGCGCCTTCGGTCTGCTGTCCGCCCTGGTGTGGCCCGTGCTCGTCAGAGCACTGCTCATCGTGCCCGCCCTGGTGCTGGGCGCCCTCGTCTTCTTCCTCAACGGCTCGCTGCTGCTGATCGCCCTGTGGCTCATCCCTGACGGGCGCGGGGACGCCAACCCGGAGACCGCCGTCGTCGTGGCGGCCGTCATGTCCGCCGTAGCCTCCGCTGCCTCCACCGCCCTCGCGGTCCGTGACGACGACGCCTACCGGCGAAGACTCTCCCGCCTCGCCGACCGTCGCCGCAGGCGCAGCGGCACGCCGCGGAGCGCGGACGGCGGCCGTGGCGGACCGCCCGGAATCGTGTTCGTCCAGCTCGACGGTGTGGGCCACCACGTACTGGAACAGGCGGCGGCCGACGGCCTCATGCCGACCGTCGCCGGCCTGCTCGCCGACGGCGCGGGCCACCGGCTCACCCCCTGGACCACGGACTGGTCGAGCCAGACCGGCTCCAGCCAGCTCGGCATCCTGCACGGCAGCAACTTCGACGTGCCGGCCTTCCGCTGGTTCGAGAAGGAGACCGGCACCGTCATGGTCTCCAGCAGACCGGCGAGCGCCCTCGAACTGCAGCGCAGGGCCATCGCCCGCACCCATGACGGCGGCCTGCTCACCGTCGACGGGGCGAGCCGGGGCAACCTCTTCAGCGGCGGCGCCGGCCAGCTCGCCCTGGTCCTGTCGATGGCCGCCAGGCGCGGCAAGGGACGCCGCTCACGCGCCGGCTACTTCGCCTACTTCTCCGACCCGGCCAACGCGGTCCGCACCGCACTCTCCTTCGTCGCCGAGGTCGGCCGCGAGATCTGCCAGTCCGTCCGGGCGCGGGTGCGCAAGGAGTCGCCCCGGGTCAAGCGCGGCGGGCTCTACCCCTTCATCAGAGCCTTCGCGACCGTCGTCGAACGCGATGTGGTGGTCGCCGCGGTGATCGGCGACATGTTCGCGGGACGCACCGCGGTCTACGCCGACCTCGTCGCCTACGACGAGGTAGCCCACCACTCGGGGCCGCACAGCAGGGACGCGGAGAAGGTCCTGACACGGCTCGACCGCTCGCTCGGCCTCATCCTGAAGATCGCCGACCACACCCCGCGCGACTACCGGATCGTCCTGCTGTCCGACCACGGCCAGAGCCCGGGGGAGACCTTCGCCGGGCAGTACGGCCTCACCCTCAAGGACCTCGTAAGGGCCGGCTGCGGGCTGCCCGTACCCCGCCGTGCGCAGCGCACCCGCAGCGCGTCGGAGGCCCGCGACGCCGTGCGCATCGCGCTGCACCGGCCCGTCGCCGGGGAGCAGGAGGCGGAGCACCCGGCGGCCAAGCCGTCCGACCCGGTGGTGCTCGCCTCCGGGAACCTCGGCCTGCTGTCCTTCCCTGACATCGAGGGGCGGGCGACGCGCGAACAGATCGACCAGCGCTACCCCGCGCTGCTCGGCACACTCGCCGCCCACCCGGGGATCGGCTTCCTGCTCGTGCGGAGCCGGCGGCACGGGTCGGTGGTGCTCGCCCGGGGCGGCGCGGAGATCCCGTTGGCGGAGCTGACGGACGGGGAAGGACCGATGGCGGTCTTCGGGCCCGGCGCGGCGGACGCAGTGCGGCGGACCGACGGCTTCCCGCACGTCGCGGACGTCATGGTCAATTCGATGTACGACCCCGGGACCGGCGGCGTACACGCCTTCGAGGAGCAGATCGGCTCGCACGGTGGCCTCGGCGGCGAACAGTCGCGGCCGTTCCTGCTGTGGCCCCGTACGCTCACGGACCCCCTGGACGCCCTGGCGGCGGACACCCCGCGCGAGGCGGCCGGCACCCGCCCGGCGGGGTCGCCCCCGGCCGGTCCGGTGGGGGCGGAGGCCGTGCACCGGGTGCTGGCCCGCTGGCTGCGGGAGCTGTCCGGGCCGCAGGTGCCGCTGCGGCAGGAGGGCTTCACCGGGGCGATGCGGGCGGACGTGCCCTTCCCCGGCGGGCCGGCCGATGCCGGTGTCCCCGTCCGCCGCGCCGACGCCGAGGTACCCGTCCACCGCGCCGATGCCCAGGACTCCGGCGACGCGGTGCCCGGCCCGCGCGGCTGAAAGCCTCCGGCGTCAGGCGGACTCGCGTCGTATCAGCGTCGGATGGAAGACCACGGACGGTGCTGGGCCGGCGCCCGGTGTGCTGATCTGCTTCAGGACGAGCCGGGCCATCTCGGAGGCCATCTCCTCCACCGGCTGGCGTACGGTCGTCAGCGGCGGATCGCAGGCCACCGCCGCGTGACTGTCGTCGAAACCCACCACGGCCACGTCCCCGGGCACGTCCTTGCCCGCCCGCAGCAGCACCGGCAGGGCGCCCAGCGCCATCAGGTCGGATGCGAAGAACACGGCGTCCAGATCCGGCCGTTCCCGCAGCAGCTGCCGCATCGCCGAGGCCCCGCCGGACTGGGTGAAGTCCGCCTCGGCGGTCACCACGTCCCTGATGCCGTGCTGCTCGAGCGCGTCCAGGAAACCGGTCAGACGCACCTGGCCCGCCGGCATGTCCTGCGGGCCCGCGACCGTACCGATGCACCGCCGCCCGAGTCCCGCGAGGTGGTCGGCCGCCATCTGGGCGCCGGCCCGCTGGTCCGCCTCGACATAGGTGAGCGGCGAGGGCCGCCGGGGTCTGCCGGACACCACGGCGGGCAGCCGGGTGTCGTGGATCAGCCCGGGCAGCGGGTCGTCGGCGTGCGAGGAGATCAGCACCACCCCGTCGACGTGTCCCTGGCGCAGATACGACAACAGCTGATCACGGGAGGCCTGGTCGTCGACGAGCATCAGCACCATCTGGATCCCGGCGGGGCGCAGGACGTCCATCAGCCCGGCGACGACGCGCCCGAAGTGCGGGTCGGAGAACATCCGGCCGATGAACGGCTCGGACACCGGGCGCCGTTCACGCTCGGACACCACCAGGGCGACCGAATCGGTCCGCCGCGTCACCAGCGAACGCGCCGCGCGGTTGGGGACGTAGCCCGTGGTGACCACCGCCTCCTCCACGACGCGCCGCAGCGCGGGATCCACGGTGGTCGCGCCGTTGATCACACGGGACACCGTCGCCCGCGAGACGCCCGCCACCGCGGCCACGTCCTCCAGGGTGGCAGGGCGTCCGGGGGGCGACACGTCGGCAGTCATGCCCCTCTTTATACCGGGTGATCCGCCGGGCACGCGAAGGGTTCGGGCACGTCAGCGGCCTGGGCCGCGCACAGAGCCGTCAGGGTGGCCAGTTGCTTCCCGCGGGCGGTGGCGAGTGTCCGTGCACGAGCTGTGGCCTCCGCCCGGGTGCCCGCCGTCGACTCGGAGCGGGAGACCTGCTGCGACTGGCGCAGATGGTCGTGGATCTGCGTCACCAACAGGCGGTCGAAGGCGGATCCCTCGGCCGTACGGGCGTCCTGGAGGTCCTGGGCCGTCACCATGCCGGGCATGTCGTGCCCCTTGTGCACATCGGTCTCCGGCAGTCCCATCCGGTCCCGCAGCCCCCGCAGTTCCGCCAGTTCGGCTGCCTGGGCGGTCCGCAGACGGGCCGCCCAGGGCGGCAGCCGGGGACCGGAGGCCTTCTTGCCGGCGAGGTCCAGCAGGGTCACGGCTCCCTCGTCCATCGGGATCATCAACTGCACCCAGGCGGAGTCCGTCGGGTCCCCGGAGGGGGAAGCCGGGTCCACGGAGGGGGAAGGGGCGGCCGTCCGCGACGGCACGGGCCGGGACTCCGTGGGGCGTTCCCCGTCCGGGGAGCATGAGGTGAGGGCGGTGAGCAGGAGAAGCAGCGCTGCTGTGCGACGAGCCGGCATCGGCGGGTGATCCCTTGCGCGAGGGCGCCTGCCCGGGCCGCGGGGGCTCGGACAGGCACCGGTGGACATGAACCGACCGGATCTCAGGGGGTGCCGTCGGCACCGCACTTGACGATGGCGTTGATGCAGTCGCGCACCCGCTGCGCCATCTCTTCCTCGGGCCATACGTTGAAGAAGTCGCCGTGCATCGTGTATCCGGCCCCCGAAGCCAGCCGGAACCGTGACGGGTCACCGCTCACCGGATAGCGCAGGACCTGACGCAGCTTGGGCACAGCGACCGGGTGGGTCGACGGGCAGGCGCCGTCCACCGGATAGGCCATGTGGCTCTTGTGGTCGGCCGAGTCGAGATCGGTGCCGTTCCAGCACTGGGGGAAGTCCAGGTAGCTCTCCATCATCGTCCCCTCGGGGCAGTTGACGAAGTCGTGGGACGGGTCGACCTCACCGGCGTGCAGGCAGGACCAGCGCGAGATGGTGTTGTCGTCGGGCCCGGTGGCCACGGCGTTGCCGGCGACGATGCGCAGACCGCGGGGCAGCGGCTTGATGTCACGGATGACGTCGTCCCGCACCCCCTCGCCGAGGTAGTAGAAGGTGGTGCCGGTGGGCTCCACCTCCTTGTCGCCGTCGTACAGCGTGGGGACCCAGTACGAGGACAGGTCGGTCTCGGGTGAGCAGGTGGTGCGGCCCTGCTCCAACGAGGCCAGATCGGAATGGGCGTTGGTGGAGTCGTTCCCGAAGAAGCTGTGCATGTGCGAGGCACCGGGCAGCTCGGGGAAGACGATCGGGTCGTCGGGGGCCCGGTGCGTGTAGGGGCACTCCGCGAGGAACTCCGCGACATTGACCACATCGGCCGCGGCCTTCGTCCCGGGCTGCGCACCCTGGTCACCGGCCGCATTGCCCGCATTGGCCTGGATGAAGGAGAGGGCCAGCGCGGCGGCCGCGAGCCCCGCGATCCGGTAGCGCCACGGTGGCAGGGCTCTGCGTCCGCGGTGTTCGGTCGTACGTCTGTTGAGGAAGAGCACGGCACTCCTGTTCCGGGGAAGTGGGGGTCCCCTGACCGGTCGTCGGCGAGGGGAGAGAGCGCTCTCTCAATGAACGTAGAAGTGTGAAGTAAGCATGTCAAGACTCTGTGCAGAGCCCTCAACTACCTGCTATTTGAACGAATTTGTGAGCCCAGATCATGGGAGAGCGCTCTCTCCGCGGAACGTCCGGGCGGCGGTCACGGGGCGTTGTCAGTGGTGCACGGCAGGATGGTGGCCATGACGACGAACTCAGCTGGTGTGCTCGCCGACAGCGCCGCCTACGCGGCTGCGGTGGAAGAGGCCGGACGTGCTGCCGCCGCGTATTACACCGCGGGTGAGAGCACGCTCGACGACGATGCGTACGACCGCCTCGTGCGCGGGATCGCGGCCTACGAGGCGGAGCACCCGCAGGAGGTGCTGGACGCCTCACCGACGGGGAAGGTCGCGGGCGGTGCGGCCTCGGGGGATGTGCCGCACACCGTCCCGATGCTCTCGCTGGACAATGTGTTCTCCGCCGAGCAGTTCGTCAGCTGGACGGCATCCGTGGAGCGGCGGACAGGCAGGCCGGTCGCCGCCTGGAGCGTGGAGCCCAAGCTCGACGGTCTTGCGGTCGCCGCGCGCTACCGGCAGGGCCGTCTCGACCAGCTGATCACCCGGGGCGACGGGACGGCGGGCGAGGATGTCTCGCACGCGATCGGCACGGTGCTCGGCCTGCCCGGGCGGCTCTCCTCTCCCGTCACCATTGAGGTGCGCGGCGAGATCCTCATGACGGACGAGCAGTTCGAGCGTGCCAACACGGTGCGCACGGAGCACGGCGCGGCCCCCTTCGCCAATCCGAGGAACGGCGCGGCGGGCACCCTGCGGGCCAAGGACCGTCCGTATCGCGTGGAGATGACCTTCTTCGCGTACGGGGCGCTCACGCTGCCCGGACCAGGCGAGCCGGCGGCCCTCTCGGGACTCCCGCACAGCGAGGTCCTGGAGTGCGTCGCGGGCCTCGGTGTGCACACCGCTGCGGACACGGCTGTCGCGCCGCGCACCGTCACCACGGTCGAGGAGGCGCAGGCCGGGGTCGAGGACATCGCGGGGCTGCGAGCCTCGCTGCCGTTCGGTATCGACGGCATCGTGATCAAGGCGGACCTGGCGGCCGACCAGCGCGACGCGGGATCGGGGACACGGGCGCCGCGCTGGGCCATCGCCTACAAGCTCCCAGCCGTGGAGAAGATCACCCGGCTCCTCGGCGTCGAGTGGAACGTCGGCAGGACCGGCATCATCGCGCCGCGCGCCGTGCTGGAGCCCGTCGAGATCGACGGCTCCACCGTCGGTTACGCCACCCTGCACAATCCGGCCGACATCACCCGCCGCGATCTGCGCCTGGGCGACCATGTGATGGTCTACAAGGCGGGTGACATCATCCCCCGTATCGAGGCCCCGGTCGCGCACCTGCGGACGGGGGAGGAGCAGCCGGTCGAATTTCCCGAGGTCTGCCCGCAGTGCGGGTCGGAGATCGACATGAGCGAGCAGCGCTGGCGTTGCACCCGTGGCCGCGACTGCCGGCTGGTCGCCTCCATCTCCTATGCGGCCGGCCGTGATCAGCTCGACATCGAAGGGCTCGGCGCCACCCGGGTCGTCCAGCTCGTCGAGGCGGGTCTCGTCCAGGACTTCGCCGATCTCTTCACCCTGGAGCGGGACCGGCTGCTCGCCCTGGAGCGGATGGGGGAGACCTCCACCGACAATCTGCTGGCGGCCGTCGAGGCGGCCAGGACCCGGCCGCTGTCCCGGGTCTTCTGCGCCCTCGGTGTGCGCGGCACCGGCCGCTCCATGTCCCGCAGGATCGCCCGCTACTTCGCCTCGATGGACCGGATCGTCGCCGCCGACGCGGTGGAGTTGCAGAAGGTCGACGGAATAGGCAAGGAGAAGGCGGCGGCGGTCGTCGCCGAGCTGGCGGAGCTGGCGCCGCTGATCGGCAAGCTGGTGGCCGCCGACGTCAACATGACGGAGCCCGGAGCGACTCCGCCGCCGGAGCCCGGGGCCGAGCCGGAGGACGGCGAGGAGGGCCCCTCGGGGGACGGCCTGCCGCTGGCCGGAATGACGGTCGTGGTCACCGGCGCCATGACAGGCGCCCTGGAGAGCCTCTCGCGCAATCAGATGAACGAGCTGATCGAGCGGGCCGGCGGGAAGTCCTCCTCCGGCGTCTCCAAGCGCACGAGTCTGCTCGTCGCCGGGGAGAAGGCCGGATCCAAGCGGACCAAGGCAGAGGACCTGGGCGTCCGGATCGCCGCGCCCGAGGAGTTCGCCGAGCTCGTCGAGAGCTTCCTGCCCGCGGGCGCGTAAAAGGTATGCGGAGGTGCATGCCTTGGAATTGTCAAGGGAGTGGCTTTTCGATCCTTTGTATTGCATAGTGAGGGCTCGATCATGCCTCGCTATCAGCGGTCGATAACCAATGGCGGCTGTGGCGGCAGACCCCGAGGGTGAGGGCCCGATGCGTGCTTCGTGTGACGGACGGCGCCGTGGCCGGCCGCTCGTCAGGGGACTCGCCATCGACCTTGGCAGCTCCGGGACCCGTGCCTGGGTCCCGGGGCGGGGCCTTGTGGCAGGGGGCCCCGCGGGCTGCGAGGAGCGCGCAGGACGGCCGGTCCGGCGGGGGCGCATCGTCGACGCGGCCTCCTGCGCAGGACTGCTGGGCCGACTCGCCGACACCGCGCTGGGCGACCACCGGCAGGACAGCATGATCGTGCTCAGTCACCCGGTCCTGGCAGGACGTGAACACCGGGCGCTGGCGGGGGAGCTCCTCGCGGCTCTCGGCGCCTCCGGCGCCGTGGTCGTCAACAGCGCCAGCGCGGTCGCCGCGTGCGCGGGACCGCTGGGCGGGGGTCCGGTGCTGGTCGTGGACATGGGCGCCGAACTCACCGAGGTCGCCCTGCTCGTGGACGGGAAGGTCGTCGACGCCCGCCAGGCCGACGCGGGACTCAGCGATCTCGACCCCCGGTCACTGCCCGCCGAACTCGTCCGCAGCGTCCTCGATATGATCACGTCCATGTGGCGTGAGGACCAGCACGGTGCGGTGCGCGGAGCGTTGCGCCGTGGCCCCGTGCTCACCGGCGGCGGGGCGCTCCGCCGCGATGTCACCGACCTGATCGAGGGGTGCCTCGGTGTGCCGGTGCGCATCGCAGCCGACCCCGCGACCGCGGTCGTACGGGGCGCCGCGCTGATCCTGGACTCCGTCCTGGACCGCGCCGGTGAAGGCGCGGTCTCCCTCCGCCCGGTCCGGCTGAGGTGAGCCCCCTCCCGGGGGCTCCCCGGGGGAACGCGCCCCCGAGGGCACCGCGCCGCACGCCACCACGCCGCACGCCGACGCGCCGCACGCCACCACGTCGTACGCCGACGCACCGCACGCCACCACGTCGTACATCGACGCACCACGCGCGCCACCTCCTTGCCGCGCTGCTGCTCACGTTCCTGACTCTGCTCGGCGGCGCCCCGGCGGCGACCGCGGCGGCACTTCCGGTGCCGGGCCCCGGCGCCCTGCACGGCACCGGTTCCGCTGCCCCCGCGTACGCCGCCGGTTCCGGCGCGTCCACGTACGCCATCGGTTCCGCCGCCCCTGCCCACGCCGCCGGTTCCGCCGCACCCGCCTACTCGGCCGGCTCCGCCTCGCGGGTCTCCGGGCCGAAGGCGACCGCACGGCAGGTTCCGGCCTGGTGGGCGGAGGCCGTCCCCGTGCCGGGGCCTCGGGCCGGCGCGGACCGCCCGCACGCCCCGCCTCACGTTCCCCCGCCCGGCCACGGCGCCCTGCCACCACGCCCGCAGGGCCTTCCGTCACCCCGGGGCATCGCCCCAGGGACGGCGGAGGCCGGGTCCCTCGTCGTCGTACGGGTGTGGGCGGCACTGCCCGAAGTGCGCGGCCCGCCAGAGGTGACGGCCGCCCGGGCGGCCCCTCATCGGCCCCGTTCACCCGAACCGTCGCCCCGCCCTTACCACTGAGGCCAGGGCGGACGACGCCCACTCAAGGGGATCCCATGACTCGCGCCACCACGGTGCGAGCGGTTCTGGCTGCCGCCGTTCTGCTCGTCTCCGTGTTCATCACGCTGACCATGTCACCCAGACTCGGCCTCGACCTCCAGGGCGGCACCCGGATGGTGCTGCAGGCCAAGGACTCCGACACCGCGAAGGCGGACCGGGAGAGCACCGACCGCACTCTGGAGGTGCTGCGGCAGCGCATCGACTCCCTCGGCGTCGCCGAACCCGTCCTGACCCGCTCGGGCGAGGACCGGATCATCGTCGAACTGCCCGACGTCCAGGACCCGCGCCAGGCGGAGGAAGTCATCGGCAGGACCGCCCAGCTGAGCTTCCACGCCGTCCAGGGCCCAGGGACCGAGGAACAGAAGGACGGGGAGGCCGGTTCGGCCGGGGAAGGGCCGACGCTCCCCGACGAACAGGGCGGTCTCCTCGACCTCGGCCCTTCGCGGCTCTCCGGTGCGGGCGTCAAGGACGCCACCGCGAACTTCGACCCCCAGCAGGGCACGGGCTGGAGCGTCTCGCTGGACTTCCAGAAGGACGCGGGCAAGAAGTGGACCGAGCTGACCGGCGAAGCGGCGTGCAGCCCGGCCGGTGACGAACGGCGCCGCGTCGCGATCGTCCTCGACGGGAAGGTCATCTCCTCGCCGCAGGTCTCGCCCTCGGTCGGTTGCGAGGTCGGTCTGCCCTCGGCGTCCACCCAGATCACCGGCTCGTTCAGTGCCGACGAGGCACGCGACCTCGCCCTGCTCATCAAGGGCGGCGCACTCCCGGTCCCCGTCGAGATCGTCGAGCAGCGGACCGTCGGCCCGACGCTCGGGGCAGCCGCCATCGACGCCAGCGCCCAGGCCGCGCTGATCGGTGCCGCGGCCACGGCGCTCTTCATCACCTTCATGTACCGGCTCTTCGGAGCACTCGCCGCACTCGCTCTCGCCGCCTACGGACTGATCTCCTACGCGGCACTCGTCGGTCTGGGTGTCACCCTGACCCTGCCGGGTCTCGCCGGCTTCGTCCTCGCCATCGGGATGGCGGTCGATGCGAACGTCCTTGTCTTCGAGCGGGCCCGCGAGGAGTACACGGACCGGGGGAACGGTTCGCTGCGCACCGCGTTGGCCGCCGGATTCCGTGGCGCCTGGAGTGCCGTCGCCGACTCCAACGTCACCACACTCATCGCCGCCGGCCTCCTCTTCTTCCTCGGGTCCGGGCCGGTCAAGGGCTTCGGAGTCACCCTCGCCATCGGTGTCCTGGTCTCGATGTTCTCCGCGCTCGTCATCGCCCGGGCGCTCACCGAGATCGCCTCGGGATCCCGGTTCGTCGGCGACTACCGGGGCGTCAACGGCATCGCCAGGCCGGGCCGCGTCCGTACCTGGCTGAAGGAACGCGATCCCCAGCTGTTCCGGTCGCCGCGCCGCTGGCTGATGGTGTCCGCCGCTCTGGTCCTCGTCGCCGTGACCGGCATCCTCGTGCGCGGGATCGACCTGGGGGTCGATTTCACCGGCGGGCGGCTCGTGGAGTACTCCACCAGCCGCCCCGTCGACGTCGAGGCCGCCCGCGACGCCATCGCCGCCGCGGGCTTCACCGACGCCGAGGTCACCACGGCGGGCGAGAGCGACCTCTCCGTGCGCACAAGCGACCTGGACAACGACGGGGAGCACGCCCTGCGGGCCGCGCTGGCCGAAGAGGGCGGCGAGGCCACCAAGGTGCGCGACGAGCTGATCGGCCCCAGTCTCGGGGACGAGCTGCGGCGCAACGCCCTGATCGCCCTGGGCGTGGCGGTGCTGGTGCAACTCGCCTATCTCGCGGCCAGGTTCCGCTGGACGTTCGCGGTGGCCTCGGTCGGGGCCCTGATCCACGACGTCATCATCCTGGTGGGCGCCTTCGCCTGGCTCGGACGCCCCGTCGACGGGATCTTCCTGGCCGCCCTGCTCACCGTCATCGGCTACTCCGTCAACGACTCCGTGGTGGTGTTCGACCGGGTGCGGGAGCTGTGGGCCAAGAACCGGCGTGCCCCGGTCGCCGATGTGGCCAACCGTGCCGTCCTGCAGACCGTCCCGCGCACCATCAACACGGGGATGGGCGCCCTGTTCATCCTGGTCGCCCTCGCGTTGCTGGGCGGGGACTCGCTCGGGGACTTCGCGCTCGCGCTCCTCATCGGCATCTGCGTGGGGACGTACTCCTCGGTGATGACCGCCGTGCCGGGGGCGCTGCTCCTGGAGCGCAGCAGCAAGGCCCCGCCGCCGGCCCGTAAGCGGGCGTCGGGGCGCGGGAAGGCAGCCGCCCGGACACGCCGGGACCCGGCGGACAACGGGGCACGCGTGTAGGGCCCCCGTTCCGGAAGGGGCCGGACGAGGCCGGACCGGGTCTCATCAGCCGGGTGGGACGGATGCCGTCCCACCCGGCGCGTACGGAGAGCACGAGGGCAGGGCTGCGGCACAATCCTGATCACATCGAGTGATCGGAGTGTGCCGCTCATGGCCGTCGTGCTGCGTGAGGCCCGGGACACGCTCGTCCCGGACATGCGTGGGCCGCACGGTCCGCTGCCGCCGCTGATGCTGGTCCTGACCGTGCTCACCGGGCTGGTCGACGCGTTCAGCTATCTGCTCCTCGGGCATGTCTTCGTCGCCAACATGACGGGCAACGTCGTCTTCATGGGCTTCGCCTTCGCGGGCGCGGCGAGCTTCTCGACGCTCGCCTCGGTGGTGGCACTCGCGTCGTTCGTGGCCGGAGCGCTGGCCGGCGGCCGCGCCGTCCACCGGGTCAGGGCGCACCGGGGGCGGCAGTTGCAGCACGCGGCCCTCATCGAGACGGCCTTCGTCGCTGCCGCGATGACCGTCGCCCTGATCTCGGGCGGACCGTACACCGGGGGTGTCCGCTTCGCCCTCATCGCGCTGCTGGGCCTCGGGCTCGGGGTGCAGAACGCCTCGGTCAGGGCGCTGGCCGTGCCCGACCTCACCACGACTGTGGTGACCCGCACGCTCACCGGGGCCGTGGCCGACAGCCGGCTCGCCAAGGGGCCCGGCAGCCGGGCGGGGCGCCGTGTCCTGTCCGCCGCGGCCCTGCTGGTGGGCGCCTTCATCGGAGCCCTGGTCCTGCTGAACGGGCACCCGGTGCTGCCGCTGGTCCTCGCCGTGGCCGTGCTGGCGGTCGTGAGCGCAGGGGCGAGCGTGCTGGCCCGGAGCGACGCGCCCTGGACGCGGCCACCCGACGAGGGGTGAGCCGGGCCCGTCCGCCGTGTCAGGCAGGACAGCCGGCGCCCCGGACCGTAATCTCACGGGCACCGTCGACCAACCGCATCGATACGCGCAGGAGCCGCCGTATGCCCACCGAACCGCTGTCCGCAGCCGAGATCCAGGACGGTCTGCGCGAGCTGCCCGGCTGGCGGCTGAAGGGGGACCGGATCATCCGGACCTACCGGCTGCCCTCCCACTTCGCCGCCGCCGGGCTGACCGTCCACGTCGCTCAGATCCAGGATGAGCTCAACCACCACTCGGATCTGACGCTGGGATACAACACCGTGGCCCTCGCCGTGAACACGCATGACGCGGGTGGCGCCGTCACGCACAAGGACTTCGAGCTGGCGGCCCGGGTGGAGGCCGTCGCCGCAGGGCACGGCGCGGAGTAGCGGGGCGCGACGCGGACCGGCCGGTCCGAGCCGGTCGGCTCCCCGTGCCGGCCCGGTCCGCTCTCCGTGCCGGCCGGTCCGTTACCCGTGCCGGCCGGTCCGCTACTTCTTCCCGCCCGCGGAGTAACGGAGCGCGTCGACGATCAGATCCAGGAACTGGCCGGTCTTCTCCGGCGATTCGCTCGCCGTGGTGGAGAGGAAGACCCCGAGCAGCATCATCGTGACGTCATCCGGCTCGACGTCGGCGCGCAGCGAACCCGCCCGCACGCCGGCGGCCAGGAACCCCGCGATGGTCTCGGTGATCCGTTCCCGGGTCGCAGGCGTGGCGATGCTGCCCGACGCCCAGCCCGCGCGCAGCGTGGCGGACATGCCGCGCTTGACCTGGAAGAACGCCGCGTACCTGTCCATCCACGCACGGAGCGCGGCTTCGGGCGGTAGCTCCGCGAGCAGCGTGGGCGCGCCGGCGACGACCTCGTCCAGCTCGGCGGAGTAGACGGCCTCCACGAGCGCCTCCCGCGTCGGGAAGTGCCGGTAGAGCGTCCGATCCCACTCCGGCCTCGCGGGCGATGGCGTCCAGCGGCACGGTTTCGGCTGTCGAGGCGAACGAGGCACGGGCGATGGCGAGGATCCGGTCGCGGTTGCGCCGCGCGTCGGCGGGCACCGGCCGGCCGGAACCTGTCGCGGAGGCGACGGCCGCCGCGCTCGACGCCATCCCGTCCCGGTCGGGGGACATCGTGCTCGACTGAGGGGGCACCGTGCTCGACCGGGAGACGGCGGCCGTGCGGCACCGGATCACCCCTCCGGCGCCGCTCCCGCCCCGTCCCCGCCCCCGCCGTCATGTGCCGCTGCCGTACTGCCCCGCTCGATCAGCCGGGGGAGCGGGACCTGCACGGTGCGGGCGGGGTGGCCGTCGAGCAGTGCGGTCAGTTCCCGCGCCGCGAGGCGGCCGAACGCGACCGGGTCGCGGGACAGCGCGGTCAGCCATGGCGCGGTCAGTCGGCAGAGCGCGGAGTCCTCCCACGACACGACCGACACATCGTCAGGGACCGTCAGGCCGAGGCTCGCGGTGACCGCCGAACCGGCCGCCGCCATCACGTCGTTGTCGTAGATCAGGGCCGTCGGCCGGGTCGGCCGCTCCAGCACCCGCCGGGTGACCGCCGCCCCCTCGATGTCGGAGTAGTCCGTGGTCACCGAATGCGCCTCGGTCAGGCCGCGCCGGTCGGCCTCGATCCGCAGGGACCCGATGCGCCGGTCGGTGTGGGCGAGCGTGGAGAGGCCCGCGATGTGCACGATGCGCCGGTGACCCAGCTCGTGCAGACGGCCCACCACGGCGGCCATGGCCCCGGCATCGTCGGCGCGGATCTGTGAGAGACCCGGGTGCGGGCCCGTGTCACTGCCCGGCAGGGTGCCGATGACGACGGCGTGCAGGCCCAGTTCGTCCAGGAGGGCGGCCCGGGGGTCGTCCGTACGCGGGTCGACCACCAGCACCCCGTCGACCCTGTTCTCGGCCCACCAGCGCCTGTAGACCGCGCACTCGGCCGCCACATCCTCCACCACCTGGAAGAGCAGGCCCAGTTGGCGCTCGGCGAGCACCTCCTGGATTCCGGAGATCAGCTGGAGGAAGAAGGAGTCCACGCCCAGGTTGGCCGCCGGGCGCGCCACGACGAGCCCCACGGTGGCCGACCCCTCGCCGGACAGGGCGCGCGCCGCCGTGCTGGGCCGCCAGCCCAACTGTTCGGCCACGCGCCGGATCCGGTCGCGGGTGATCTCCGAGACGCCGGGACGGCCGTTGAGCGCGAAGGAGACAGCGCTCTCCGAGACCCCCGCGCGCTGTGCGATGTCCTTCATGGTCGGCCGGCGCGCCGGTGTGCGTCTGGCCGGTGAAATGTCTTCGGCCGACGTCCCCTTCGGTGTCACCCGATGCCTCTCTCCCGCGTTCTCCATGGCCCCCGAACGGGGTCGGCGTGCTCGCCGGACCTCGGGGCAGTGTATGCCTTGCCCGTCGCAGGGTCGAGGGAAGTCAGCGGACAACTAATGCGCTTGAGTCGCGGTGCTCTAATGCGCTTTAGTGCGAGAGCGTGGTCGAGGCCATTTACTCGCCTGACCTGCGTATATGTCGAAGGTCTAGTTCAACTTTTGATGAATGTATTGACTTTCCTGCGGGTGCCTTGCAGTCTCAGCCGAGCGAAGGCGGCCCGGAGTTCGTCGCTCCGCCTGACTTCGCATGCCTGGTCCGAGCAAAGGAGCCGTTCACCGTGCGCATCTCCCGCAGAGCAGTCGCCGCTGCCGCCGTACTCGCCACCGTCCTGCCGTTGAGCGCCTGCGGGGGCGGCTCCGGATCGGACTCCGCCGACGCCTCGGGCAAGGTCGAAGGGAAGATCACCTTCCAGACCTGGAATCTGCAGGCGAACTTCAAGGACTACTTCAACGGCGTGATCGACGACTTCGAGAAGAAGTACCCCGGGACCGAGGTCAAGTGGGTCGACCGCCCGGGCGAGGGGTACGCGGACAAGATCAGCGCCGACGCGGCCGGCGGCACCCTCCCGGACGTCGTGAACGTCTCGCCCGACCTGGTGGCTCCGCTGGCCCAGGCGGGGATAGCCCTGGACCTCGACAAGGCGGCGTCGAAGTACCGCGACGAGTATCTGCCGGAGGCCTGGGCCAGCCATCAGGTGCCGGGCTCCGAGGGCACGTTCGCGTTCCCCTGGTATCTCAACACCGGGCCGATGTTCTACAACAAGAGACTGCTGGAGAAGGCCGGGCTCGACCCGGCGAAGCCGCCGACCACCTACGACGAGGTCTTCGACGCAGGACTGAAGCTGGCCGGGTCGAGCGGCGGGAAGGTCGCGGCCCTCGCGAACGTGCCGACCATCGAGGACTTCGGGCGTTACGGCGGCGCACTGATGAACGACGAGGGCACAGGCTTCGCCTTCAACGACGCCAAGGGCGTGCAACTCCTCACCAAGTACAAGGAGCTGTACGACGCCAAGGCGCTCGATCCGCAGGCGCTGACCGCGACCCCCGAGTCCTCGGGCCACAAGTTCCTCACGGAGTCCGTGGCGATGAACCCCGGCAGCGCGCTGGACCTGGATAACTTCAAGAAGCAGGCCCCCGGGCTCTACAAGAACATCGGCATCACCGACCAGGTCAGCAACACCGGCAAGGCCAACATGTACGTCATGGGCCTCATGGTGAACGCCCGGACGAAGGAGAAGCCCGCGTCCGTGGCCTTCGCCCACTACGTCACCGACGCGACCCGGCAGATGCAGTTCGCGAAGAAGGTCGCCATCTTCCCGAGTACCAAGGGATCTCTCGACGACTCCTACTTCACCGATGAGGACGGTACGGACGAGACACGGGTCCGGGTCGCCGCCGCCAAGTCGCTGAAGACGGCGGTCAATTACACGCCGGTCCTGTTCAGCGAACAGATGAAGACCGAGCTCCGCAACCAGATCGCCAAGGCGCTCCAGGGGAAGCAGAGCCCCAAAGAAGCCCTTGACAACGCTGTCAAGGCCTGTGACCGGCTCCTGCAGCAGAGCTGAGAACTGATGAAATCCCCCGTCACCCCCTCCACGGCGCCTGCCGGACCCTCAACCGCCCCCGCCACCGCAGGCGGCGGCCGGCCGGTCCGCCGGATCACCCGCCATCTCCCCCTCAGCCCCTGGCTGTTCGCGGCCCCGGGGCTGCTGGTCGTCGGCGCCTTCAGCCTGTACCCGTTCTTCAGCACCCTGGTCAACGCCTTCACCGACCGCCGCACCCTGGTCCCCGGCACGTTCGTCGGCCTGGACAACTTCCGGGAGCTGCTGCACGACGAGATGTTCTGGATCGGGCTCCGCAACAGCGCGCTCTACGTCCTGGGCGTCGTGCCCGCGCTGGTCCTTCTGCCGCTGCTGCTCGCCATGCTCGTCCAGCGGCACATCCCCGGCATCAGCTTCTTCCGCTCCGCCTTCTACACCCCGGTCGTGGCCTCCATCGTGGTCGTCGGTCTGATCTGGGTGTGGATGCTCGACGACCGCGGGCTGATCAACTCCCTGCTGGAGGCCGTGGGTATCGGCAGGGTCGGCTTCCTCAGCGACCAGTGGCTGCTGCTGCTGAGCGCGATGACGGTCACGGTCTGGAAGGGCCTCGGCTACTACATGATCATTTACCTGGCCGCCCTCGCCAACGTGCCACGCGAACTGCACGAAGCCGCCGCCGTGGACGGCGCCGGAGCGATACGCCGCTTCATCACCGTCACCGTTCCCGCCGTCCGCTCGACCATGGTGCTCGTCGCGGCGCTGGCCTCGGTCTCGGCCTTCAAGGTCTTCTCGGAGGTCTATCTGATGGCCGGCCCCTCAGGCGGGCCGGCCGGCGAGGACACCACCCTGGTGATGCTGGTCCAGCGGGTCGGCACCGGCCTGAGCGGACGCGTCGGCTACGCCTCCGCCATCTCGGTCGTCATCTTCGTCGTCACCGTCGGGCTGATGCTGCTGGTGCTCCGCGCCGACCGCAAGGAGGACGCGTGAGCATCCTGAGGACCACCGATGCCGAGGGCCGCCGCATCCCGGCCTGGCAGCTCGTCCTGCGGTACGTGCTGCTGCTCCTCGTACTGGCCCTGACCGTCGGGCCGTTCCTGTGGCAGCTGTCGACCTCGCTCAAGGGCCCGAACGAGGACATCTTCAGCTCCCCGCCGAAGTTCCTCCCCGGCGACCCCACCCTGGACAACTACACCCGGGTCGCCGACACCATCCCCGTCTGGGGCTACGCGCTGAACTCCCTGAAGGTCGCCGCCGCCAACGTGGTCACCAACTGCGTGGGCGCGGCCCTGGCCGGCTACGCGCTGGCCAGGCTGCGCTACCGGGGACGCCGGGCGGCCACCCTGGCGTTCATCCTCGCCATGCTGGTGCCCGTGGAGGGCATCATCATCGCGCAGTTCACCACCATGCGGGATCTCGGTCTCAACAACACGCTGATCGGGGTGCTCCTTCCGGGGTCCATCGGCGCGATGAACGTCCTGCTGATGCGCAACGCCTTCCTGAACCTCCCGCAGGAGGTGGAGGAAGCCGCGTTCGTCGACGGTGCCAACGTCTGGCAGCGCTTCCTGCGGATCGCGCTGCCCTCCGTCAAGGGCACCCTCGCCGTCGTCGCGATCTTCGCCTTCATGGGCGCCTGGGACGACTTCCTGTGGCCGCTGATCGTGCTCAGCGACCCGGAGAACTTCACGCTGACCATCGGTCTGAACTATCTGCACGGCACCTTCGCCAACGACGAACGGCTCGTCGCGGCCGGCACGATCATCGCCGTCGCCCCGCTCATCGCGCTCTTCGCCTGTCTGCAGCGCTTCTTCTTCAGGGGAGTCGGCGAAGGCGCGGTGAAGGGCTGACCGCCCGTCACTCAGGAGTGAAGGACCGACCGTCCGCCGCCCCCCACCACAGAACCAGGATCACCCCTCTCATGAGCTCCACCGCGCCCCGCTTCGGCGCCAACTACACGCCCAGCCAGGGCTGGTTCCACCACTGGCTGGACTTCGACCTCGACGCCGTGCGCGCCGACCTGGACTCCATCGCGGGCCTGGGCCTCGACCACATCCGTGTCTTCCCGCTCTGGCCGCTCTTCCAGCCCAACCGCACCCTGATCCGTCCTCGCGCCGTCGAGCAGCTCGTCGAACTCGCCGACGCAGCGGCCGAACGCGGCCTCGACGTCAACGTGGACGGTCTCCAGGGTCACCTGTCGAGCTTCGACTTCCTGCCCGCCTGGACCCAGACCTGGCATCGCCGCAACCTGTTCACCGAACCGGACGTCGTCGCAGGCCAGGCCGCCTATCTGCGGACACTGGCCGGGGCCCTCGCCGACCGGCCCAACTTCATCGGCATGACCCTGGGCAACGAGGTCAACCAGTTCTCCGGCGGCCCGCACCCCGACCCCGACCCCATCACCCCGGGACAGGCCGCCGACTGGCTGCGGACCCTGCTCGACGCCTGCGAGGAGGGCGCCCCGGGGAAGCTCCATCTGCACGCGGAGTACGACGCGTCCTGGTACCAGGACGACCACGCCTTCACCCCGGCGCACGCGGCGCGGATCGGGGCGCTCACCGCGATCCACTCCTGGGTCTTCAACGGCACCGCCCAGCGCCACGGCCGTACCGGCACGGCGACCGAGCACCATGCGGCGTATCTGATCGAACTCTCCAAGGCATGGGCGCAGGACCCGCACCGCCCGGTGTGGCTCCAGGAGGTGGGCGCCCCCGCCCCCCTGATCGCTCCCGAGCACGCGGCCTCGTTCACCGAGGCGACCGTCGCGAACGCCCTGGACTGCCAGGACGTGTGGGGCGTCACCTGGTGGTGCTCCCACGACGTCTCACGCTCACTGGCGGACTTCCCCGAACTGGAATACGGCCTCGGACTGCTGACCAACGACGGGCAGGTCAAGCCCGCAGGGCGGTCCATCGCCCGGATCGTCGAGGAGCAGCGCGCCGCGCCCCACCGCCCGACGCCGCGCACCACCGCACTCGTCGTCGACACGGGGGACGACGCCACCGCGCCCCACCGCTCGGTGTGCGCCCCAGGCGGCCCGGTCTTCGAGGCGTTCGCCCGGCTCACCGCGGACGGCGCCCGCCCCACCACGGTCCTCGCCGGCCACGCCGACGACCGGGACCATCTCGCCGCCCGCGCGATCACCGAGGTCGTCACACCCGGCCAGGTCCTGTGATCCCCTGACGTACGCACGCCCCGCCCGCACTCACACGCATACGGAGTCACCCTCATGCATGACGACCGCAGCCTGGTCGAAGCCCGCCTGAAGCGCGTCCTGGACGAGCGCATCAGGCCCGCCGTATACCCGGAGTCCGTACCGCTGGACGTCGCGGTCTGGAACGCCCCGGGCGAGCCCGTCCCGGTCGCCGACGGGCTGGCCGGCCCGGTCGAGCCCATCGCGGTCGGCGACCGATGGGGAGCCCCCTGGAGCACCTGCTGGTTCCGTGTCTCCGGGACCGTCCCCGCGCACTGGGCGGGCCGCACCGTCGAGGCGCTCCTCGACCTGGGCTTCGACGAGAACATGCCCGGCTTCCAGTGCGAAGGCCTCGTGTACAGGCCCGACGGCACCCCGGTGAAGGGCCTCAACCCGCGTAACCAGTGGGTGCGCGTGGGGGCTCCCGTCGAGGGCGGCGAAGAGGTCTTGCTGCACATCGAGGCCGCCTCCAACCCCGTCATCCTGGACTACCACCCCTTCCTGCCGACCCGGCTCGGCGACAAGGAGACGGCCGGCGGCGAGCTCCAGTACACCCTCGCCCGGATGGACCTCGCCGTCTTCGACGAGCACGTCTGGAACCTCGTCCAGGACCTGGAGGTGCTGGGGGAGCTGATGGCGGAGCTGCCCGTCGAGGGCGCCCGCCGCTGGGACATCCTGCGCGCGATCGGCAGGGCGCTCGACGCCGTCGACCTCCAGGACGTCAACGGCACCGCGGCTGCCGCCCGCGCGGAGCTCGCCGACGTGCTCGCCACACCCGCGCAGCCGTCCGCGCACCGCATCAGCGCGGTGGGACACGCCCACATCGACTCCGCCTGGCTGTGGCCGCTGCGTGAGACGGTCCGCAAGGTCGCGCGCACGACGTCCAACATGACGGCCCTCCTGGAGGACGAGCCGGACTTCGTCTTCGCGATGTCCCAGGCCCAGCAGTTCGCCTGGATCAAGGAACACCGCCCCGAGGTGTACTCCAAGGTCAAGAAGGCCGTCGCGGAGGGCAGGTTCGTACCGTCCGGCGGCATGTGGGTCGAGTCCGACACCAACATGCCCGGCTCCGAGGCGATGGCCCGTCAGTTCGTGCACGGCAAGCGCTTCTTCATCGACGAGTTCGGCATCGAGAACGACGAGGCCTGGCTGCCCGACACCTTCGGCTTCGCCGCGGGGCTGCCGCAGATCATCAAGGCGGCCGGTTCCAAGTGGCTTCTCACGCAGAAGATCTCGTGGAGCCAGACCAACAAGTTCCCGCACCACACCTTCCGTTGGGAGGGCATCGACGGCACGCGGATCTTCACGCACTTCCCGCCCGTCGACACGTACAACTGCTCCATGAAGGGCAGCGAGATCGCCCACGCCGCCGACAACTTCAAGGACAAGGGTGTCGCCCGCCACTCGCTCGCACCGACCGGCTGGGGCGACGGCGGCGGCGGGACGACCCGCGAGATGATCGCGAAGGCCGGCCGGATGCGCAGCCTGGAGGGCTCCGCCACCGTCGAGTGGGAGAAGCCAGCGGACTTCTTCACCAAGGCCGAGGCGGAGTACCCCGACGCACCGGTGTGGGTCGGCGAGCTGTACCTGGAGCTCCACCGCGCCACCCTCACCAGCCAGGCGAAGACCAAGCAGGGCAACCGCCGGAGCGAACACCTGCTGCGCGAGGCCGAGCTGTGGGCCGCGACGGCCGCCGTGCGGGGCGCCTACACCTACCCGTACGAGCAGTTGGACCGGATCTGGAAGACGGTCCTGCTCCACCAGTTCCACGACATCCTGCCCGGGTCGTCGATCGCCTGGGTGCACCGCGAGGCGGAGAAGACCTATGCGGCCGTCGCCGAGGAACTGAACGGCATCGTGGACGCCGCGCAGCGCGCCCTGGCCGGCGACCCCTCCGCGGGACGCGAGCTCGTCTTCAACTCCGCCCCACACGCCAGGGCCGGCGTACCGGCGGGCGCGGCGGGCGCCGCACCCGTCGCGGGGGAGGGCCGGCCGGCCCCGCGCGAGGGTGGCGGTTACGTCCTCGACAACGGACTCCTGCGGGTCGAGATCGACGCCAGGGGCCTGGTCGTGTCGGCGTACGACATCGGCGCCGAGCGCGAGACCGTCGCACCGGGGCAGGCCGCCAACCTCCTCCAGATCCACCCCGACTTCCCGAACATGTGGGACGCCTGGGACGTCGACGCGTTCTACCGGAACACCGTCACCGACCTGACCGACCTCGACGAGCTCACCCCCGTCGAGGAGGAGGGCACGGCCGGCGTGAGGATCGTACGGAGCTTCGGCGCGTCCAAGGTCACCCAGCTGCTGACCCTCAACGCCCGTGCCAAGCGCCTCGACATCGACACCGAGGTCGACTGGCACGAGACGGAGAAGTTCCTCAAGGCCGCCTTCCCGCTCGACGTGCACGCCGAGCGGTACGCGTCCGAGACGCAGTTCGGGCACTTCTACCGCGCCACCCACACCAACACCAGCTGGGAGGCCGCCAAGTTCGAGGCGTGCAACCACCGGTTCGTCCACCTGGAGGAGCCGGGCTGGGGCGTGGCGCTCGTCAACGACTCGACGTACGGGCACGATGTGACCCGCACGGTGCGCGCCACCGACGCGGGCACCACCACCACGGTGCGCGTGTCGCTGCTGCGTGCCCCGCGGTTCCCCGACCCGGAGACCGACCAGGGCGTGCACCGCTTCCGGCACGCACTCGTACCGGGCGCGGCGATCGGCGACGCGGTCCGTGAGGGCTTCCGCATCAATCTGCCCGAGCGCCGCCTCACCGGTGAGCGGGAGGTCCCACCGCTGGTGACCGTCGACAACGACGCGGTCGTCGTCAGCGCGGTCAAGCTCGCCGACGACGCCGGCGGCGACCTCGTCGTCCGGCTCTACGAGTCCACCGGAGGCCGGGCCCGGGCACGCCTCACCACCGGCTTCGAGGCCTCCGGCCTCGCGGTGACCGACCTGCTGGAGCGGCCGCTGGACGACGTGACGGTGCCGGAGCTCACCGAGGAGGGCGTGAGCCTGACGCTGCGCCCGTTCGAGCTGGTCACACTGCGGCTGGCCCGACGCTGAAAAATGGTGTGTGGGGACCAGGACGCCGTCCTGGTCCCCACACACCGCTCACGGCTGCGGTGAAGCCGGGGATCAGGCGCCGACGTTCATCTCGGCCGGGTCGGATCCGGTCCGCTTGCCCTCGTCGAGCGCGGCGAACGCCGCCAGGTCGTCGGCGTCCAGCTCGAAGTCGAAGACATCGATGTTCTCCGCGATCCGTGACGGCGTCACGGACTTGGGGATCACCACATGGCCGGTCTGCAGATGCCAGCGGAGCACCGCCTGGGCGGGGCTGCGGCCGTGCTTCCGCGCGACGGCGACGACCGTCGGGACCTCCAGCAGGCCCTTGCCCGAGCCCAGCGGCGACCAGGCCTCGGTGACGATGCCGTGCTCGGCGTGCAGCGCGCGGGAGGCGGCCTGCTGGAGCTGGGGGTGCAGCTCGATCTGGTTGACCGCGGGGACGACGGAGGTCTCGCCCAGCAGGCGCTCCAGGTGCTCCGGGAGGAAGTTGGACACACCGATGGCCTTCGCGCGGCCGTCGGCGAGGATCCGCTCGAACGCCTTGTACGACTCGACGTAGGCGTCCTTGGCCGGCACCGGCCAGTGGATGAGATAGAGGTCGACGTAGTCCAGACCCAGCTTGTCCAGCGAGGTGTCGAACGCGCGCAGCGTCGAGTCATGACCCTGATCGGCGTTCCACAGCTTGGTGGTGACGAAGAGTTCCTCACGGGCCACGCCCGAGGCGGCGATGGCCTTGCCGGTGCCCGCCTCGTTTCCGTAGATCGCGGCGGTGTCGATGCTCCGGTACCCGGCCTCCAGGGCGGTGGCCACGGCCGCCGTGGCCTCGGTGTCCGGCACCTGCCATACACCGAAGCCGAGCTGCGGCATGTGGAGGCCGTTGTTGAGGGTGATGGTGGGGACCTGGCTCACGAGCAGTCGATCCTTACGTTGTGGGGTGGGTGCTCCCGACCGGGCGCGGGTGCTCCCCGGTGAACGATCGGAGAAGCGTAAGCATTCCCGGCCGCCGCCATCCGGCGAACCCGAGAAGTGCCGGAGCCGTGCTCAACCGTTGCGGCCCGTCAGCGGCGGCTCCCGTTCAGCGGTACAGGGCGTCGACCTCGGCGGAGTACGCCGTCTCGATCGCCTTCCGCTTCAGCTTGAGCGAGGGGGTCAGCAGACCGTGCTCCTCGGTGAACTGGTGCGCCAGGATACGGAAGGTGCGGATGGACTCCGCCTGGGACACCGCCGTGTTCGCGGCCACCACCGCCCGTCGCACCTCCATCTCCAGGTCGGGGTCGCGCACCAGATCCGCGGGGCGCATCGGCGTACGGCCCTGCATGGCGAGCCAGTGTTCCACCGCCTCGTGGTCCACGGTGACCAGCGCCGCGATGTACGGCCGGTCGTTGCCGACGACGATGCACTGGGCCACCAGCGGATGTGCGCGCACCCGCTCCTCAAGACCTCCGGGTGACACGCTCTTGCCGCCGGACGTCACCAGGATCTCCTTCTTGCGCCCGGTGATGGTGAGATAGCCGTCCTCGTCGAGCGCGCCCAGGTCGCCGGTGGCCAGCCACCCGTCGTGCAGCACGGAGTCCGTGGCCTTGGGGTCGCTCAGGTATCCGGAGAAGACGTTGGCGCCGTACACCCACACCTCACCGTCCCGGGCGATGTGCACCGTGGAGCCGGGGATCGGCAGACCGACGGTGCCGTAGCGGGTGCGCTCCGGCGGATTGGCGGTGGCCGCCGCGGTCGTCTCGGTCAGCCCGTAGCCCTCGTAGACCGTGACGCCCGCACCCGCGAAGAACAGCCCGAGTCTGCGGTCCATGCCGGAGCCGCCCGACATGGCGTGCCGCACCCGGCCGCCCATCGCGTCGCGGACCTTGCGGTAGACGACCTTGTCGAAGAACTGGTGCTGCATCCGCAGCCCCGCGGACGGTCCTGGGCCGGTGCCGAAGGACCGCTCCTCCAGCGCCTCGGCGTACTTGACCGCGATGTCGACGGCCTTGTCGAACGCCCCGGCGCGGCCCTCCGACTCGGCCTTGCGCCGTGCGCCGTTGAAGACCTTCTCGAAGATGTACGGCACCGCCAGGATGAAGGTGGGCCGGAAGGCCACGAGGTCGGGCATCAACGCCTTCGCCGACAGCTCGGGCTGGTGCCCCAGCTTCACCCGGCCGCGCAGCGCCGCGATCTCCACCATGCGTCCGAAGACATGCGCGAGGGGCAGGAAGAGCAGCGTCGCCGCCTCCTCGCCCGGCTTGGAGAGGAACACCGGATGCCAGCGGCTGACCATGGTGTCGGCCTCGAACATGAAGTTGGCGTGGGTGATCACACAGCCCTTGGGGCGCCCCGTCGTGCCGGAGGTGTAGATCACGGTCGCCACCGAGTCGGGGGTCACCGCGCGGCGGTGCCGGTGGACGACCTCGTCGTCGACCAGCGCCCCGGCCTCGAAGAGTTCGTTCACCACATCGGCGTCCAACTGCCAGAGCCGGTGCAGATTCGGCAGCCGGTCGATCACCGAACCGATCGTCATCGCGTGGTCCTCGTGCTCGACCATGACGGCCGCGACCTCGGCGTCGTGCAGCATCCACAGGACCTGCTCGGCCGACGACGTCGGATAGATCGGCACGGACTGGGCGCCCACCGTCCACAGGGCGAAGTCGAAGAGGGTCCACTCGTAGCGCGTACGCGACATGAGGGCGACGCGGTCGCCGAACCGCACGCCGTGTGCGATCAGACCCTTGGCGAGAGCCAGCACCTCGTCACGGAAGGTGGCCGCCGACACGTCGTGCCACCGGCCCTCCGCGTCCTTGCGGCCGAGGGCCGTCCTGTGGGGGTCCTCCTCCGCGAAATCGAAGACGGTATCGGCAAGACCGCCGACTTGAGGGGCAGCCGCCATGGGTGGGACAGTGAACTCGCGCAATGACCTGCTCCTTGTGGCGCTCCGCACGGCGAGCCGCGACGCTACCTCACCCGGCGAGGCCGTGGGAGGGTCCGAAGTGGCCGGAAAACGTGGCATCTGGCCAGGCCAACCGCAGAAATCGGGCCAGATGGGCCGGGCTCGGGCGGACTTCTGACCACGGAGTAAGCAGCACGCGCGGGAATCTCCACCGAATCTGTACGCGGAACATACGCCTCGGCCGCCCGCTGCCGCCGGTGAGAGCGTTACGCGGGCTCCGGATGCGACGGCATGACCGGGCCGCGGTGGAGGCGGTCGCCGCCCGCGAGAATCGCTGCGGCGAGTGCGTCGGCCGCCTCCTGGGCGGCGTCCCTCCGCCGCCCGTGCAGCAGGACGAAATCGACATCTCCGAGCTCCGGCAGGCCCGCTCGGGCAGGCACCGGCACGAGCCCGGGCGGAATCAGGCCACGGGTGTGCGCCATCACCCCCAGGCCCGCGCGTGCCGCCGCCACGAGTGCGCTGAGGCTCGCACTCGTACACGCGAAGCGCCAGGGCCTGCCGTGCTCCTCCAGCACCTCCAGGGCGCGCGCCCTGGTGATGCCGGGCGGCGGGAAGGCGATCAGCGGCAGGGGTCGCTCGGGGTCGATCCGCAGCTGCGGGGCGCCGATCCACGTCAGGGTGTCCTGCCAGACCAGCTGCCCATGGGTGTCCCCGGCCCGGCGCTTGGCCAGCACCAGATCGAGCCGGCCCGCCTCCAGCTGCCGGTGCAGCGCACCGGACAGCTCCACCGTGAGCTCGAGCTCGACCTCGGGGTGCTCACGCCTGAAGGACTCCAGGATCTCCGGGAGGCGCGTCAGGACGAAGTCCTCCGACGCCCCGAAGCGCAGCCGTCCGCGCAGCCGGGTGCCGGTGAAGAACGCTGCCGCCCGCTCGTTGGCCTGGAGGATCGTCCGGGCGAAGCCCAGCATGGCCTCGCCGTCCTCGGTGAGATCGACCCGGTGCGTGTCCCGGTCGAACAGCTGCCGCCCCGCCTCGGACTCCAGCCGGCGGACGTGCTGGCTGACCGTGGACTGGCGGACGCCCAGCCGTCGTGCCGCCTGGGTGAAGCTGAGGGTCTGGGCGACGGCCAGGAAGGTACGGAGCTGAACGGGGTCGTACATGAGGCCGAGGCTATCGCGCTTCGTGATGACAGTCAGTTCGGTATACCTGATTCCCGATCGCGGTGCTCGGAAGCAGGATGGATGGTGACCACACGGTTCCATTGATCGCCGAGAAAGCCCGGAGCACATGAGCAGCCGCACCAGCCGCCGAATCCCCGCGCTGCCGTCCTGGCTGCCGGTCGACGCCTACATCCTGGCGCTGATCGGCACTGTGGTCCTGGCCGCGCTGCTGCCCGCGTCCGGGACCGGCGCGGAGGTGGCGGGCGGCGCGTCGACAGGCGCGGTGGCCCTGCTCTTCTTCCTCTACGGTGCGCGGCTCTCGACCGCCGAGGCGCTGGACGGCCTCAAGCACTGGCGGCTCCACCTCACCGTCATGGCCTGCACCTTCGTGGTGTTCCCGCTGTTCGGCCTGGCCGGCCACGGTCTGGTGCCCCATGTGCTGACCCCACAGCTCCAGGACGGCTTCCTCTTCCTGTGTCTGGTGCCCTCGACCATCCAGTCGTCGATCGCCTTCACCTCCATCGCCCGTGGCAACGTGCCGGCCGCCATCTGCGCCGGCTCCTTCTCCAGCCTCGCCGGGATCGTGCTGACACCGCTGCTGGCGGCCGCACTGCTGGGCGGGAGCGGGGGCGGATTCTCCGCGGACTCCCTGGTGAAGATCGTCCTCCAGCTCCTGGTGCCCTTCCTGGCCGGCCAGCTGCTGCGCCGCTGGATCGGAGGATTCATCAGCCGCCACCGCAAGGTGCTGGGCTATGTCGACCGGGGCTCGATCCTGCTCGTCGTCTACACGGCCTTCAGCGAGGGCATGGTGGCCGGAATCTGGCACCAGGTCACCCCACTCAGGCTCGGCGCCCTGCTCGGCGTCGAGGCCGTGCTGCTGGCCTTGATGCTCGCGATCAGCTGGTACGGCGCGAAGCGGCTCGGCTTCGGCCGGGAGGACCGGATAGCGATCCAGTTCGCCGGGTCGAAGAAGAGCCTGGCGGCCGGACTGCCGATGGCCAGCGTCCTGTTCGGCGCCCACGCCAGCCTCGCGGTGCTGCCCCTGATGCTCTTCCACCAGATGCAGCTGATGGTCTGCGCGGTCATAGCCAAACGCCGCTCCCGCGACCCGCTCCCGGGCGATGCGCGCGTCGGACCCGCGCCGGCGGAGGTGGTGAACCGAGCCTCGCCGAAGCCGGGGAGGCGGCGCGCTGATGCCAGGCCGCACGGGGCCCGGCCACGCGGCTGAAGATGACGGGTGCCTCCGCTGCGTGATGGCCGTACCCCCGGTGACCCTGCGCCTGCTCGCGGCCGGACCTGCTACGTCACGGCCCAGTCGGCCCGGCGGATGCTGCGGGGCCGGTGGAGAGGACATGGTCGACGGCGGCGTTGAGGGTCCCGATCTCGGCGGTGAGGACGGATTCGCGGGTGGGCAGGGCGCGTTCGACCGAGAGTCCGTTGAGGACGGTGAGAAGGAACCTGACCTTGCGGGTGTGGTCTCCCGGGGGCAGTGCGCCTTCCTCGGCAAGCACGGTCAGCCAGTGTTCGACACGGCGCTCCGCCTCCCGTTCATGGGCGAGGTATGCGGCGCGTACCGGTTCGGTCGGCTCGGGTTCGATGAAGCTCCGATAGATCGTGCTCCACGCGGTTCGCGCGTCCTCGTCGGTGCCGAGCGGTGCGAGGACCTGACGCAGGCAGCTCAGCAGCCGTTCGCGGGGCGACAGTGTCCGGTCCCGGATCGGGTCGCCGGGCAGGATGTGTTCGTAGATCCTCGCGAGCAGGCTGTCCTGTAGCGCGCGCTGGGTGGGGAAGTGGAACCTCAGGGAGCCAGTGCTCACTCCCGCACGCGCGGCGACCGCTCGCACGCTCAGCTTCGCCGCGATGTCCTCGGCGATCATTTCTGCGGCGGCCTGGAGGATCTTCTCGCGTGTTTCCATGCTCCGCTCTCCCTCACTCACTTCTCCCAGCTTCTCCCACTGTACTGGCACGCCGTACTAGTACAGCGTGCTAGCGTCTTCTCTAACACGCTGTACTAGTCATGTTGCGGCTGATGTGCGAAGGGGTGTGCGGAGAATGGCGTGGACACAGTGGGCGGCATCGAAGCGCCTCAAGCCGGGAGACGGCAGGGAACTGCAGCGGTTCCGCTGGTGGCAGCTCCCCCTGCGCTCCCTGTTCTGGCTACGACTTCCCGGTGCCGGCGGTCATGCCCACGTGTACGCCGTCGACGTACGGCACTGGGCGCGGTTGGACAACAGCAGGATCCGGGCGCATCTGTTCCTGGACGGCAGGCACGTGGCCGAGTCGAAATTGCCCGCGGTCCTCCCCGTCGACGGGGGTGTCATCGAGGTGGCGATGAGCAACTACGGCATCAAACGCTGCCACTACCGCCCCCTGGGCGGACAGCCGAGTCAGCTCACGCCCGACCCGGCCTCGGCGGAGGGACGGCGGGCGCGTTTCGGCGCCCGCCATCCGGGACTGAGTCAGGCGATCGGCATCGGATCGGTGTTGCTGCTTGTCATCGGTGTGGGCCTGAACCTGTTGCAGCTCGCTGAACCGGTCTCTCACATTCCTCCCGTAGCGCAGCGGGTCGGGACGTTCGAGTCGCCGATACACCTGGCGATCTGGCTGAACCTCGTACTGGGGTGCGGGGCCGTTCTGGCGAGCATGGAGCGCGCGCTCCGCCTGCGGTACTCCTCTCTGCTCGACGTGGCCGGTCACTGATCCCTCGAAGCGAGGAAGGCACGACCCACGTCAGCCCTGTTCGGCTGGCGTCTTGCGCGACCGGTACGGCCCGGTCACACGGAATGACACGAGTACGAGGAAAGGAAGATCGTCATGATCCAGTCGAGGCCAAGGCCCGCCGCCCGGTACGGGGTGGCGTTCGCCGCAGCCCTCATGGTCCTGACCGGGTGTTCGTCCGGCACCTCGGTGGTGCGCGGCACGTCCGCAGTGGGCGCGTCGGCCGCCGTCCCGTCCCCGGACCCGCTCACCTGGAGAAACTGCGGGAAGAATCTCGAATGCGCCACGATCAAGGTGCCGCAGGAGTACACCGAGCCTGACGGCGTGAAGATCCCGCTCGCGGTCATGCGGCACCGGGCCACTGATCCCGACCAGCGCATCGGCAGCCTGATCTTCAACCCGGGCGGACCCGGGGTTTCCGCCACCGAGACACTGCGTAATCTGCCCAGGACAGCAGGCACTCCTGGCGCCTTCTCGCCTACGGTGCTCGCCAGATTCGACATCATCGCGATGGACCCGCGCGGCATCGGCGGATCCCAGGCCGTTCGCTGCCTGACCGACAAGCAGCGGGCTGAGGCCGCCGGCACCGCCTTCGACCCGGCCGTCCCCGGGGGCAAGCCCTTGCCGCGGCTGCTGACCGATGCCGCCGCGTTCACCGACGGCTGCGTCAAACACCAGAACAAGAAGTTCCTGGCCAGCCTGTCCACCGACAACGTGGCCCGCGACATCGACCAGGTCCGCTCCGCGCTCGGCGAGGACAGGATCACGTACTACGGCCTGTCCTACGGCACCGTCGTCGGCCCGATGTACGCCACCCTGTTCCCTGACCGCGTCCGCCAGATGGTGCTCGACGCCCCCGTCGACACCAACCTGTGGTTCGGCAACTCCCTCACGTTCCTCAACGACGTCGCCGTGGCAAGCGAACGGACGCTCAACGCCTGGTTCAAGACCTGCCGCACCGAAGGGACGGCAGTGTGCCCGTTCGGAGCGGGAGACCCGCAGGCGGCGTTCGACACACTGATCGACACGCTGGAAGCGAAGCCGCTGAAGATCGCACCCGCCAAGGGCGTCACCCCGGGCGGTGAACTCGACGGCGCCATGGCACTCGAGGCCACCCGAGCCCTGGCCGGCGACCAGAACACCTGGCCGTTGCTGACCTCGGCGCTGTTGGCCGCACAGGACGGGAACGGTGCGCCCCTGCACACCTTGTGGAGCAGCGTCACGGTATCCCCCTTCCCTGTCCCCACCGCGATGTTCGAAGCCCACACCGCGGTGCGCTGCGCAGACTGGCAGACCCCGGCCGACATCGCCGCGCACAAGACCGCAGCCACCAAGGCCGTCGCCGAGGCCAAACGGATCGGGAACCGGGCCGCCTACTCCGCTCTGAACTGCGCTCGGTGGCCCGCGCCGAACAGGGACCGCGTGACAGAGCCGCTGACAGGCACCGGTGCGCCGCCGGTACTGGTGGTCGCAGGCCGACTGGACCCCGTCACCCCCCACCACTGGGCCGAGAACATGACCCGAACCCTGGACTCCGCCGTCCTGCTCACGCGCGAAGGCGTCGGACACGGCTCCTATGGCACCAACACATGCGTCAACAGCGCAGTTGACGCCGCCCTCGTCCACGGCACCCACCCCGCGGACGGCGCCGTGTGCAAGACGGACACGCCCGCCACCACCCGACCCCTTGTCCCCTCGAACCGTTGAGTCACAGCCTGTCTTCACCCCCGTACCAGTGGCTCCACCCGCGGTGCCGCGCGCGATGGGCCCCTGGTGGCCGACGCCGCCGCTGATCCTCGGCGTGATCGCGTTGTTGCGGTGGGTTCGGGCGGTTGACGGCTGTTGCAGTCATCCGGTGACGCCGTCGGGTCGGTCGGTGGGCGGGGAGCCCCGTATGTCGCCGAGGCCGAGGCCCGTACGGCTGCGGGCGTTGGCCTCGGCGACCCGGGCGCTCAGCAACTCGGCCGGGCCGAGCGGCCGTGAGCGGGCCGGGTCCGCGTCCCACTCCCGGCCACCGCCGAGCGGGCGGAGCTGGAGGTAGGGGCCCTCGTGGCCCATCACCAGGCCCACCCGGCCGCTGTCCCCGTCGCGTACGGCAACTCCGACGCGTAGGGAGTCGTCGTCAGCGGTCACCCGGCCGCTCCTCTCCTGATCACCGTGGCGAGGGCGTGCGCCACGGGGGCGGAGCAGATGCCCAGGTGGACGAGCGCGTAACGGGCCTGCCGTGCACTGCCGTCGCTGTCCGTTTCCGGCCATGGGGTGCGCACGTCCATCGCGGGCAGCTGGATACCAGCGCTGGTCAGCGCATCGGCGAGGTCGTCGCGCGCGGTCACGGCCTCCTGGATCTTGGCCGCCGGCCCGTGCGCGGACCCGGGGGTCCTGCGGGGGAGGGGCGGAATCCGTTGCGGCTGCGTCATGGAGTTCTTCCTTCGGTTGCTCTTTCGCGGAATCGTCCGCCCACCCACACGGCCCGTACTACGGTGCGTGAGGGGCTCGTTACGAGAATGACCCGGTCGGAAGTGCGACACACCGAGGGCGGGATGTGCTTCTCCGGTGGGTCCCGCATGTTCCACACGTTCCACGGAGGGTGCGATGCCGACGAGGCGGGCGGTCACGGGCCGCAGCAGGGAACCACGCGCACGGTTCGCGGAGGAGCTGCGGCATCTGCGTACCGAGCGCGGTGACAGTCTGCGGCAGCTCGGCGAACGGCTGGGCTGGGACTGGTCGTTGTTCGGGAAGATGGAGAAGGGCGAGACGGTCGGCGGACCCGAGGTCGTACAGGCCCTGGACCAGCACTACGGAACGCCGGGGCTCCTCCTGGCGCTGTGGGAGCTCGCGGTCAGCGACCAGACGCAGTTCAAGGAGCGGTACCGCCGGTACATGGCCCTGGAGGCGGACGCGACCAGCCTGTGGCACTTCGCGGTGAGCGTGCTGCCGGGGCTGTTGCAGACCCCGGGGTACGCGAGGGAGGTGCTGGTGGCCGGTGGGTTCCATGAGCCCGAACTGACGCAGCAGGTGGAGGCGCGGATGGGGCGCCGTGTGCTGTTGGACAGCGTGGACGCCCCGCCGTTTCGTGTCATCCTGTCGGAGGTCGTGCTACGGACTACGCCGCGTGACGCAGCTGTATGGCGGGAACAGCTTGAGTACCTGGTTAGCGTGTCGGAGCGCCCGAAGATCACGCTTCAGGTGTTGCCGTTCAGCGTGGGCATGCATGGCTTGGACAGCACGGCTGTCAAGTTCCTGAGGTTGCCGGACTCGCGAACCGTGGCCTACGTCGAGAACGCCTACAGGGGTGAACTCGTCGAAGAGCACGGGCCTGTTGAGCATCTGCAACGTGCGTACGATGCGATGCGTGACTTGGCGTTGTCCCCGGTCGAGTCTCGGAAGTTCGTCCTGAGCATTTTGGAGGAAGTGCCGTGCGATCTCGTGACCTGACTGCCGCGAAGTGGCGCAAGAGCTCCTACAGCAACTCGACCGGAGGCGACTGTGTCGAGATCGCCGATGGATTCGTCGCCGTCGTTCCGGTGCGCGACAGCAAGCGCCCGCAAGGGCCCGTGCTGACGTTCGCGGCGGATGGCTGGGCATCGTTCGTTGTCGCCGTGAAGGACGGCGGCCTGCGAGACTGAAGTCACGGTTGGGCGAGGGCGGCGTGGCCGCTCCCGGTGTGTGTTGGAGGAAGTACCTTGCGATCTCTCGATCTGAGCGCCGTCAGCTGGCGCAAGAGCTCCTACAGCAACTCTGACGGCGGCCAGTGCGTAGAGGTCTCCGACGCGTTCGTAGAGATCGTCCCCGTGCGCGACAGCAAGCACCCCCACGGCCCCGCGCTCACCTTCACCGCGGACGGCTGGGCGTCCTTCGTGGTCCGCGGTGAGACGCGGTGCCGTGGGTGGCTGAGCTCGGTTGTCGCCGGGTCTCACTTCCGCCAGAACAGGTGGTGCGTCACGCCGCTCCGGCTGGGCACGACGTCTTGGTGGTACCGGTCGAGCAGCTCATCAGGGGACTCCCACAGCCGGGTTCCGGAGCCGAACTTCGTCGGGGTGACCGCCACGTGCAGGGTGTCGACGAGGTCGGCATCGAGGAACTGCCGGATGGTTGTGGCGCCACCGCCGAGCCGGACGTCCTGGCCCTGAGCCGCGTCCTTCGCCTGGGCGAGTACCTCGGCCGGGTCGCCGCCGACGAAGTGGAACGTCGTGTCGGAGAGCGTGAACGACGGCCGCTTGTGGTGCGTCATCACGAACACCGGCGTGTGGAACGGCGGCTCGTCACCCCACCACCCCTGCCACTCGTGGTCCTGCCAGGGCCCCCGCTGCGGCCCGAACTTGTTGCGGCCCATGATCTCGGCGCCGATGTTGCGGGCGAAGTCCCGCGTGAAGTAGTCGTCCAGACCTCGGCTGCCACCGGGCTCTGAGCGCTTGACCGGTGGGTGCTCGGTGGCGAAGGCCCAGGCGAACAGCTCACCCGGATCGGCATGGCCGAACGGCCTCTCCAGGCTCTGGCCCTCGCCGGCGCCGAACCCGTCGCTCGAGACGGTGAAGTTCTGGACCCGCAGCAACTGACTCATGTCGCTCCTCGTGCTCCTGTTCCGCGCTTTGTGATCACGTGACGAACGGTAGACCGGCCGGGCCGGAAATACTCATCGCCACATCGTGCGGTTCCCATCGAGTTCCCGCAGCCGTGTGCCGGGCGGCGATTTCCCGGTGAACGCCCAGCGTGGCCACAGGGACCGGGAAGGCATGGACGCACCGGACCCACGTTGACAGGCGGGCCCGTGGGGCAAGGGCACTTTCCGTGTTTCCGATCAACTCCTGTACCGCCCAACTCGTGAAGGCACGAGGCTAAGCTGGTGTCCGATGTGACGAGGGGGAGTCTGTGCTGCATGTGCCGCTGCACCGGGCGTTCCGGTACATCCACGAGCCGCTGCCCATTGACGACGCGTCCATTCCGGTACTCGGCCACGAAGCTCTTGTTGCGGCACTGCGTGAGCGGCTGATGTACTCGCACGGAGGGACGTTCCTGGTCACGGGTTTCCGTGGGGTGGGCAAGACCACCTTGGTGACGAGCGCCCTCGCCCAGGCGGCCTCTGAACACGCCGATACTGGCCGCAATGAGCGGGGCGTCGAGCGTGAGGTCCTGCTGACGGTGCATCTCAGCCTCGCGCGCAGGATGGAAGCAGACCAGCTGCTGTTCGCGGTCGTCCGCCGAATCTTCGAAACACTGGACGACCAGGGACTCTTCCAGCAACTGCCGAGCGAGGTAAGGAGGTCGCTACTCCTTGCCTACACCCGGACGTCGCTGTCCTTCACCCAGACTCAGTCGGAGGGCAGCGAGCGCGCTGGTGCCTTGGGATTCGGGCCACAGCAGGGACTCCTGGGGGCCGTGGCGCCGACTGTGAACCTGACGGGCAAGAAGACCAGGACGCGGACGACGGAAGCGGCGTTTCTCGCGTACTCGGAGACCGATGTCGAGCACGATCTCGTGCGCATCATTCAGTTACTCAGCGGTTTGTACCGCCCTCCTGCCGCTCGCCGCCGAGCCCTGCGCAGACGTGCGCCCCAATTGAAGATACATCCCGTCATCGTGCTCGATGAGGTCGACAAGCTGACCGACGACGCCGATGGTGCGATCGACGACTTGGAGAGGCTGATCGGCTCGCTGAAAAGCGTGCTCACCACACGCGGTGCTCACTTCATCGTGGTGGCCGGACCTGACCTGCATGACAGGGCCCTTGCCGACGTCGCCCGGGGCAACGGCCTGTACGAGAGCGTCTTTGCGTGGCAGATGTATGTGCCCTGCCTCTGGCAGGCTCCGGAACGCCTGGTACAAGAACTGGTCAGGAAAGCCAGAGAGGAACTCGGGCTGCCGCCGATGTCGGCTTCCCCACCCGAAGGGGAGCTCAATCACACGCTGGACTTGAGCGGGCCCGCGGGGGAGGCCCTGCAACTGTCCACTGTGGAAGCGTATCTCCGTTTCAAAGCACGTGGCGTCCTGCGTCGGCTATTGCAGGAGTTCAACTCCCTGATTATGTGGGACAGTACTCAACGTCCCTCATTGCACCTCAACAATAATGACTGGCAACGGGCGTTGTTCTACGGCCATCTGGACACCGTCATGTCGGAAACTACCTCGCGTACCGCGGCAGACCCGGCTGCTTCTCTACCGATCGACGAAGACCGGCGACGGCTCGGCGGCTATCACGTGGCGGACTGGGCACTGCGCAGCCGTGGCAGGGTATTCACTGCAGAAGATGTCACCGGTCATGGCCAACTGGATCCGTTGTTGAGGATGGACAACCCCACGGCGGACGAGCTCCTGCGTCAACTCGTACGCGGCGGCGTCCTGGACCTCGTGAGTGAGCCGAACCGTGTGAACGCCACCCAGTACGGAAACCCAGCGGCTGCTGGAGTTGCGTACTACAAGCTCGCGAACGCGTACTCTCAGAGGGTCGCCGGTTTCGCCCAGCACAGCGACCGCGAACGTGCCGATCTTGGCCTTTCTGTACCGGTATTGGGCCGCCTCACGGACTTCCCGACCGCAGTCTTCAGTCGGCCAGGTCCAGGTGGGGTCACTCCGCCGATACCGGAGCCCCGCGTCCCGACGAGCCTCATGTCGGCTTCACCCCCCATAATCGCACGCCTCGCGGACAGATATGAGGTGCGCAACCTCATCGGATCAGGGGGTATGGGTGCCGTGCACCGGGGCCGTGATCTCCGGACCGGTGAGGATGTGGCGATCAAACTGCTGCACAGGGCGCTGGCGGAGGACGGCCTCTTCTTCGAACGCTTCCGTCGGGAGGGTGAGATCGGTCTTCGCGTTCGGCACCCCAACGTCGTACGTACGATCGCAGCAATTGCACCTCCACAACCTGCAATTGTCATGGAGCTCATCGAAGGCCCCTCGCTCGACCAGCTTTTGAGTGAAGGAACGCCGCTACGGCCGGTCGAGGTCGCACGGATCGGATGGAATCTCGGCGAGGCGATTCAGCACCTGCATTCCCTGAACCTCTCCAGGTTCGACCTCAAGCCCTCCAACATCATCGATCACCCCGTGCGCGGCGGTGTCATCATCGATCTCGGCCTCACCCGTGAAAGAGAAGGAGACGCGCGTCTGACTCAGGTGGGACACGTGGTCGGCACAGTGGCCTACATGGCCCCGGAACAACTCAGGGACGCGTTGGCAGAGGACATCAGGTCCGACCTGTACGCACTTGGAACGGTCTTGTACCAGTGCATCACTGGCCGACCGCTCTACTCCGGCGCCAATGTGCTCGAAGTCACCTTCGCCATCATTCGTGAGCCTGTTTCGCTCGATGACCTCGATCTCCCCGTCTCCACAGCACTGCGCAACGTCGTGGTCACCTGCCTCGCACCGAATCCCGCAGACCGGTATCAAGAACCGTCCGACTATGTGCGCGCGCTCGCCGCCACACCTGAATACGAGGAGGCAGCCGCAGAAGGTCTTCGGTCCAACCGTCGGTGAAGCGGACTGTCGCGGGGCGCCCGCCCCACCCGGTGTGCTCACGCACCGGAAAGGTGCTCTGCCTCAGCGTGCCCTCATGCCTGGCTCACCGCCGGCTCCAGGGCGATGCGGTCATCGCCCGCGTACACGTTCATGGACCGGCCCCGCAGGAAGCCGACGAGGGTCAGGCCGCTCTCGGCCGCCAGGTCCACGGCCAGTGACGACGGTGCGGAGACCGCCGCGAGCATCGGAATCCCGGCCATCACCGCCTTCTGCGCCAGTTCGAAGGAGGCGCGCCCCGACACCAGCAGGATCGACTGCGAGAGCGGCAGCCTGTCGTCGGTGAGGGCGCGTCCCACGAGCTTGTCGACCGCGTTGTGGCGGCCGACGTCCTCCCGGACGTCGATCAGCTCGCCCTCGGGCGAGAAGAGGGCCGCGGCGTGCAGGCCCCCCGTGCGGTCGAACACCTTCTGTGCCTCGCGCAGCCGGTCGGGCAGCGCGGAGAGCAGCGCGGGCGTGACCCGGAGCGGGGGAGTGTCGGCGACGGGGTGGCGGGTCGTGGTGCGTACGGCGTCGAGGCTCGCCTTGCCGCAGAGCCCGCAGGACGAGGTCGTGTAGACGTTGCGTTCGAGCGTGATGTCGGGGACCACGACGCCGGGCGCGAGCTGCACGTCCACCACGTTGTACGTGTTCACGCCGTCGGCCGTCGCCCCGGCGCAGTACACGATGGACCGCACCTCCGACCCCTCGCCGATCACGCCCTCGCTGACGAGGAAACCCGCCGCGAGCGCGAAGTCGTCACCCGGGGTGCGCATCGTGATGGCGAGCGGCTTGCCGTTCAGCCGGATCTCCAGGGGTTCCTCCGCGACGAGGGTGTCGGGGCGGGTAGTGACCGCTCCGTCCCGGATGCGGATGGTGCGGCGACGCTCGGTGACCCGTCCCATGGCCGTGAACCCCGATTCCTTGTGTGGTGGAAGGTGTGGTGGAAGCGTGTGGTGGAAGCCGAAGCGGCCCTTGTCACCGAGGTTGCCACGAGGCGCCGGCCGTCGTGCGGCGAGGTGCGTGGAGATCCGGTCCGATTTCGATTCGGACGGGGGACGTCGGTGTGTCCTCGAGAGTTCCCGGTGCGCTGTTCGAGACGCTCCAACACGAGACCCGTATTCCTGTGGGGTTAGGTGCCCCTGTACCGGTCAGTAGCAACCAAGACTGGATAGTTCCTGCCAAACGTAGCGAGGGGAACCCGTACATGACCGGCTCACGTGTCGTGGCGCTCGGCCACTATCAGCCCGCCAAGGTCCTCACCAACGACGATCTGGCGGTCATGGTCGACACCAGCGACGAGTGGATCACCAGTCGGGTCGGCATCAGGACACGACACGTGGGCGGCCCGGACGAGCCGGTGGACGATCTCGCCGCGCACGCGGCGGCCAAGGCACTCGCGACGGCCGGGCTGCAGCCCTCGGACATCGACATGGTTCTCGTCGCCACCTCCACCGCCATCGACCGCTCGCCGAGCATGTCGGCGCGGGTCGCCGCACGCCTGGGCATGGGTTCGCCCGCTGTGATGGACATCAATGTGGTCTGCTCCGGGTTCACCCACGCGCTGGCCACCGCGGACCACGCGATCCGGGCCGGAGCCGCGACCCGGGTGCTGGTCATCGGCGCCGACAAGATGGGCGACATCGTCGACTGGACGGACCGCTCCACCTGCGTCCTGATGGGCGACGGTGCGGGGGCCGCCGTCGTCACCGCCGACCCGGACGGGGGTGAGCGGCCCGGGATCGGGCCCGTCCTGTGGGGTTCGGTGCCCGAGATGGGCAACGCGGTACGGATCGAGGGCACGCCCCCGCGGTTCGCGCAGGAGGGCCAGTCCGTCTACCGCTGGGCCACCACGCAGCTGCCGCCGATCGCGCGGAAGGTCTGCGAACGGGCCGGTGTCACGCCCGAGGACCTCGCCGCTGTGGTGCTGCACCAGGCCAACCTGAGGATCATCGAACCCGTCGCCCGGAAGATCGGTGCGGTCAACGCCGTCATCGCCCGTGACGTGGTGGATTCCGGCAACACCTCGGCCGCGTCGATCCCGATGGCGCTGTCCAAGATGGTGGAGCGGGGCGAGGTCGAGAGCGGTGCGCCGGCCCTGCTCTTCGGCTTCGGCGGGAACCTCTCGTACGCGGGCCAGGTGATCCGCTGCCCCTGAGGCCTTCTGTGCGGCACTGCGCTCGGTAGACTGTAGACGATAAGCAATTGCTGGGCGCCCGGAGGGGGACCGCGATGTCGTCCGCAGGATTGCCGCCAGGGTCGGTGCCGAAGCTGGAGCGGCCCGGACCGCTGCGCGAGCGCGTCTACGAGGCGCTCCTGGAGCTGATCACCACGCGCGCACTCGGTCCTGGCCAGCATCTGGTCGAGAGCGAACTCGCCGGGCAGCTGGGGGTGTCGCGACAGCCGGTGCGGGAGGCCCTCCAGCGGCTGAACACCGAGGGCTGGGTCGATCTGCGCCCCGCGCAGGGCGCGTTCGTCCATGAGCCCACCGAGGAGGAGGCGGACCAGCTGCTCTCGGTCCGCACCCTGCTGGAAACCGAGGCGGCCAGGCTGGCCGCCGCCGACTCCGGGCGCCGTGGCATCGAGGCCCTGGAGGAGCTGTGCTCCCAGGGGGAGCGGGCCGTCGCCGCAGACGACGTGGACCTCGCCGTCGCCACGAACGCCGCATTCCACGCCAAGGTGATGGATCTGGCGGGCAATGTCGTGCTGTCCGAGCTCGCCGGTCAGGTGGACCGCCGGGTCCGCTGGTACTACACGCCCGTGGCGCGTCAGCGCGGCACCCGCTCCTGGATCGAGCACCGGGAGTTGATCGCGGCCATCGCCGCCGGGGACGAACAGCGGGCGACCGAGATCATGCGCACGCACACCGAGCACACACGCGAGACGTACCACCGGCGCGAACGGGGCTGACCGGCGCCCGGGAGGGGCCCGGGGTGGCGTGCTCCCGCGGGCCTACCCGGGCGCACCTTTGTCCTGAGTGTGGAGAAAGTTGGAGCGGATTCATGCTCAACTTCTTCCCACTCCGGTAAACCGCTGCTACGTTCCCTCGAAAGCCCGACGGACTGGCCCGTGGCGGGGAGGGACGCGTGAGACGCATGACGGCACGACCCGCGAACACGCACCAGGCGCGACTGCTCCGGCTGTTGCGCGACGAGGGACCCAACTCCCGTGCGCAGCTGGGCGATCAGATCGACCTGTCGCGTTCCAAGCTCGCCGTCGAGGTGGACCGGCTCCTGGAGACCGGACTCGTCGTGGCCGACGGGCTCGCCGCGTCCCGCGGCGGACGCCGCTCCCACAACATCCGGCTCGCTCCCGGACTCCGCTTCCTGGGCGTCGACATCGGCGCCACCTCCATAGATGTGGCCGTCACCAACGCCGAGTTGGAGGTCCTCGGACACCTCAACCATCCGATGGACGTACGGGAAGGCCCCGTTGCGATCTTCGACCAGGTGCTGGCGCTGGCGGCCAAGCTCCGGGCCTCCGGGCTCGCCGACGGTTTCGACGGCGCCGGCATCGGCGTACCTGGCCCCGTCCGCTTCCCCGAAGGCGTACCGGTCGCACCGCCGATCATGCCCGGCTGGGACGGCTTCCCGGTCCGCGAGGCGCTCAGTCAGGAGCTGGGCTGCCCCGTCATGGTGGACAACGACGTGAACCTGATGGCGCTGGGGGAGCAGCACGCGGGCGTCGCCCGTTCCGTGGGCGACTTCCTCTGCGTCAAGATCGGTACGGGTATCGGCTGCGGCATCGTGGTGGGCGGAGAGGTCTACCGCGGCACCACGGGCAGCGCCGGAGACATCGGCCATATCCAGGTGGAGCCGGACGGCCGCGCCTGCGCCTGCGGTAACAAGGGCTGCCTGGAAGCACACTTCAGCGGCGCGGCCCTGGCCCGCGACGCCGAGGACGCGGCCCGCGCCGGCGGGTCGCCCGAGCTGGCGGCCCGGCTGGAGGCGGCCGGAAAGCTCTCGGCCGTCGACGTGGCCGCCGCCGCCGCGGCCGGCGACCCCACGGCACTGGACCTGATCCGCGAGGGCGGCAACCGCGTCGGCCAGGTCATCGCCGGACTCGTCAGCTTCTTCAACCCGGGCCTCGTCGTGATCGGCGGCGGGGTGACCGGGCTCGGCCACAATCTGCTGGCCAGCGTCCGCACCCAGGTCTACCGGCAGTCCCTGCCGCTGGCCACGGGCAATCTCCCCATCGTCCTCGGTGAGCTGGGGCCCGTCGCCGGAGTGACCGGCGCGGCCAGGCTCATCAGCGACCACCTGTTCTCGCCGGCCTGATGTCCGGGCCGGCGCGCCGTTCGGCACGCGTTCCGCAGTCACCCACGTAAGCAGCCTGTTCCGAGCTCCGCCCGCAGGACCGCACAGCAAGCGTCCGCAGGACCGCACCGCAGCTCCACCCAGGACGACCGCACCGCAGCGCCACCCAGCAGCTCCGTCAGCAGCACAGCACCGCCGTCACCGCACCCTGCCCGCTCACCGGCCTCACCCGCGCTCCCGGCCCCTCCCGAGGCCCCATGAGCAGGGGAGACCCACTCGCCGAGGGGATTCGTCATGGCACCAGAACCACCTCTGCTCACGATGTCCGGCATCACCAAGTCGTTCCCCGGAGTGCGCGCCCTCGACGGCGTGGACCTGGAGGTGCAGGCCGGTGAGGTCCACTGCCTCCTCGGCCAGAACGGCGCGGGCAAGTCCACCCTCATCAAGGTGCTGGCGGGAGCCCATCAGCCCGACGACGGCACCATCACCTGGCGCGGCGAGCCCATCCAGCTGTCCACGCCGATCACCGCGATGCGGCTCGGCATCGCCACCATCTACCAGGAACTCGACCTGGTGGAGGGCCTGTCGGTCGCCGAGAACGTCTTCCTCGGGCATGAACCCACCAGCGCGGGCTTCGTCGTGAGGACCCGTGAGGCCCGTACCGCCGCCGCCGCGCTCCTGAAGCGCCTCGGGCACCCGGAGATCGACCCGGCCCGCGCGGTCGGTGACCTGTCCGCGGCCCACCAGCAGATCGTCTCCATGGCGCGGGCGCTCTCCCACGACGTGCGGCTGATCGTGATGGACGAGCCGTCCGCGGCCCTGGACCCCGACGAGGTCGACAACCTCTTCCGCATCGTCGACGGGCTCACCGCCGACGGGGTGGCCGTCGTCTACATCTCGCACCGGCTGGAGGAGATCCGCCGCATCGGTGACCGGGTGACCGTCCTCAAGGACGGCAGGGCCGTCGCCGTCGGACTCCCCGCCAAGTCCACGCCCACCAGCGAGGTCGTCTCCATGATGACCGGCCGCAATGTCGCGTACGTCTTCCCCGACCGGCCCAGCGGCGGCGCCCCGGCCACGGCCGAACCCGTGCTGAGGGTCGAAGGACTGTGCCGCAAGGGCGAGTTCGAGCCCGTCTCCCTGGAACTGCGGCCCGGCGAGATCGTCGGCCTCGCCGGGCTCGTCGGCTCCGGGCGCTCCGAGATACTGGAGACCGTCTACGGTGCCCGCAAGCCGACCGCGGGGCGAGTCCTGGTCGACGGCACACCGCTGCGCGCCGGCAGCGTACGGGCCGCCGTGGCCGCGGGAATCGGCCTCGCCCCGGAGGAACGCAAGGCGCAGGCCCTGCTGTTGACGGAATCGGTCACCCGGAACGTCTCGGTCTCCTCCCTGTCCCGCTTCGCCCGCGCCGGGTGGCTCGACCGGGGCACCGAGCGCAAGGCCGCGAGGAACGCGACCCGGCAGCTGTCCCTGCGGCCCGACAACCCGGACGCCGCGGTCCGCACCCTGTCCGGCGGCAACCAGCAGAAGGCGGTCCTGGCCCGCTGGCTGCTGCGCGGCTGCCGGGTCCTGCTGCTCGACGAACCGACCCGCGGCGTCGATGTCGGCGCCCGCGCCGAGCTCTACGCAGTCATCCGCCGGCTGGCCGACGAAGGCCTCGCCGTACTGCTCGTCTCCAGCGAAGTGCCCGAAGTGCTGGGCCTCGCCGACCGGGTGCTGGTCCTCCGGGAGGGCCGTGTCGTGCACACGGCCGATGCCACGGAGCTCGACGAGCACCGCGTCCTCGACCTCGTCATGGAAGGGAGCCCGACGTCATGACACAGCCCGCACCGTCGGCGCAGTACCAAGGACCGGAGAAGGAGTCCCCGACCGGCCCCGAGGACGCGCCGCCCCCGAAGCAGGGAGGCGGCGGCCTGCGCGCACTCGGCCTGCGCGCCGATGTCCGTAACCTCTCGCTCCTCGGTGTCCTCGCCGTCCTGGCGCTGGTCGGGGGCCTCACCGAACCCGACGCGTTCCTGGACACCGGGAACCTCCAGCTGATCCTGACCCAGGCCTCCGTCATCGGGGTCGTCACCGTCGGCGTGACCCTTGTCATCATCGGCGGCGGCATCGACCTCTCGGTCGGCGCGATGGTCGCCCTCGCGTCCGTCTGGGCGACGACACTCGCCACCCAGGACTTCGGCTTCGCGGGCATCCTCTTCACCGCCGTGGTCGTCGGCCTCGCCGCAGGGCTCGTCAACGGGGTCCTCATCGCCTACGGGCGCATGGTCCCCTTCATCGCGACCCTCGCCATGCTCGCGTCGGCCCGTGGACTCGCCCAGCTGATCACCGACGGCAAGACACAGATCGTCACCGTCCAGTCCGTCCTCGACCTGGGCCTGCCCGACTCGTACGTCCTGGGTGTCCCGCCGCTGGTCCTGTTCTTCGCCGCGGTCACCGTCGCCGGCTGGCTCATCCTGAACCGGACCACCTTCGGACGCCGTACGGTCGCCATCGGAGGCAACGCGGAGGCGGCCAGGCTCGCCGGCATCGACGTCCGGCGCCAGCGGCTCTACCTCTACCTGCTGTCCGGCCTGTGCTGCGGCATCGCCGCCTTCATGCTGATCGTTCTGTCCGGCTCGGGGCAGAGCACCAACGGCAATCTGTACGAACTCGACGCCATCGCCGCCGCGATCATCGGAGGCACTCTCCTGAGCGGTGGCCGGGGCACCATCGTCGGATCCGTGCTCGGCGTCCTCATCTTCACCACGATCACCAACATCTTCGCTCTCAACAATCTGCAGAGCGACGTCCAGTCCATCGCCAAGGGCGCCATCATCGTCGCCGCCGTCCTCGTCCAGCACCGCACCCTGCGCGGCAGCGACACCTGACGGCCCGGCCGCCCCACGCAGCAACTGATCACCCACCCGCTGTTCCGTACGCATCGCACCGGATGAAGGGTTCGACAGCCATGCCAGAAACCAGCCGCAGAGGACTGCTCTTCGGCACCGCGGCCGTCTCCGCGGGAGCCTTCCTCACCGCCTGCACCAGCAACGATCCCAAGGAGAAGGCGTCCGACCAGAGCAGCGGCCAGCCCGCCGCCGATGACAAGCCGGGCAAACCCCTCACCATCGGCTTCGCAGGGCCGCAGGCCGACCACGGGTGGCTGAACGCCATCAACGTCCAGGCCAGGAACCGGGCCGAGAAGTACTCCGAGGTGACCCTGGAGATCACCGAGGGTTCCAACGACACCGCCGCCCAGATCGGCCAGGTCAAGACCCTCATCAACAAGAAGGTCGACGTCCTGATCGTCCTGCCCGCCGACGGCAAGGCGCTCACCCAGGTCGGCCTGGAGGCCATGAAGGCCGGGATCCCGGTCGTCAACCTGGACCGTGTGTTCGCCTCACCACAGGCCTACCGCTGCTGGGTCGGCGGCGACAGCTACGGGATGGGCCTCAACGCCGCGCAGTACATCGGTGAGCAGCTCAAGGGCAAGTCGAACGCCAAGGTCGTCGAGCTCGCCGGCATCGACAACCTGGAACTGACCAAGCAGCGCAGCCAGGGTTTCGCCGACGGCCTGAAGAACTACTCCAACATCAAGCTGGTGGCCCGTCAGGCCGCCGACTTCACCGTGGAGTCGGGCCAGGCCAAGATGGCGCAACTCCTCCAGGCGCAGAAGCAGTTCGACGCCCTCTGGAACCACGACGACGACCAGGGTGTCGGTGCGCTCCGCGCCATCCAGCAGGCCGGCCGCGACGAGTTCATCATGGTCGGCGGGGCGGGCGCCAAGTCCGCGATGGACGCCATCAAGGCCGACAACAGCGTCCTGAAGGCCACCGTGCTCTACCCGCCCACCATGGCCGCATCCGCGGTCGACCTGGCCCGCGCGCTCGGCCAGAGCAAGGGTGTCGCCGGCCTCGCCGAGCTGGAGATCCCGACCTCGCTGACCCTGTACTCGGCGGTGGTCACCAAGGACAACGTCGACCAGTACCTGCCGACGGGCTTCAGCTGATCCCGCACCGCCGCCGCCACCGAACCACCGACGAGGAGGAAGCCCGCATGGTCCGCAGGGAAGAAACGGAGCAGGAGACCGAGGTGCCGCCGCCGACGGCGACACTCGGTGTCGGCATGGTCGGATACGCGTTCATGGGCGCCGCCCACTCCCAGGGGTGGCGGACCGCGGGACACGTCTTCGACCTGCCCGTGCGTCCCGCTCTCGCCGCGATCTGCGGGCGCGACCGAACGGCCGTCGAGGCCGCCGCCGCCCGGCACGGGTGGGCTGCCGCGGAGACCGACTGGCGCGCCCTGATCGCCCGCGACGACGTGCAACTGGTCGACATCTGCACCCCGGGCGACAGCCACGCGGAGATCGCCATCGCCGCGCTCGACGCGGGCAAGCACGTGCTGTGCGAGAAGCCGCTCGCCAACACGGTCGCCGAGGCGGAGGCCATGGCGGAGGCCGCCGAGCGGGCGGCGGCCCGCGGCCAGGTGGCGATCGTGGGCTTCAACTACCGCAAGGTGCCCGCCCTCACCTACGCCCGCTCGATGATCGAGGAAGGCCGGCTGGGCAAGCTCAGGCACGTGCGGGCCACCTACCTCCAGGACTGGCTCGTCGACCCCGGATCACCGCTCACCTGGCGGCTGGAGCGCGAACGCGCCGGATCCGGTGCGCTGGGAGACCTCGGGGCGCACATCGTCGACCTCGCCCAGTACCTGGCGGGGGAGCCGCTGGTCGGGGTGTCGGCGATGAGCGAGACCTTCGTACGCGAGAGGCCGGTGCTCGCCGGAGCCGCCGCCGGGCTCACGGGCGCCGCGGACAGTGCCGCGCGGGGGGCGGTCACCGTCGACGACGCGACGCTGTTCAACGGGCGGCTGGCATCGGGAACCCTGGCCTCCTTCGAGGCGACCAGGATGGCGGCGGGGCGCAAGAACGCCCTGCGCCTGGAGATCAACGGGGAGTTCGGGTCGATCGCCTTCGACCTGGAACGGCTCAACGAGCTCTCCTTCCACGACCACACCGAACCCGCCACCAGCGCCGGCTTCCGCCGGATCCTCGTCACCGAACCCCAGCACCCCTACCTGGAGGCGTGGTGGCCGCCGGGTCACGGTCTGGGCTACGAGCACACCTTCGTCCACCAGGCCCATGACGTGGTGCGCACCATCACCGAAGGACGGGCCCCGCTCCCGTCGTTCGCCGACGGGCTCCAGGTGCAGCGGGTGCTCGCCGCGGTCGAGGAGAGCGCCGCCAAGAACTCCACGTACACCCCGGTCCCCTTCTAGGAGGTTCGCGCATGCCCCGTCCCTTCACTCTCTTCACCGGCCAGTGGGCCGACCTGCCGCTGGAGGAGGTCTGCCGGCTCGCCCGGGACTTCGGCTACGACGGACTCGAACTCGCCTGCTGGGGCGATCACTTCGAGGTCGACAAGGCCCTGTCCGACCCCGGCTACCTCGACGGCAGGCACCAGCTCCTCGACAAGTACGGCCTCAAGTGCTGGGCGGTCTCCAACCACCTGGTCGGCCAGGCCGTCTGTGACAGCCCGATCGACGAGCGCCACCAGGGCATCGTGCCCGCCCGCATCTGGGGGGACGGGGACCCCGAGGGCGTCCGCAGGCGGGCGGCCGAGGAGATCAAGAACACCGCGCGGGCGGCGGCCGCCTTCGGGGTGGACACGGTCATCGGCTTCACCGGGTCCTCGATCTGGCATCTGGTCGCCATGTTCCCGCCAGTACCGCCGCACATGATCGAACGCGGTTACGAGGACTTCGCGGAGCGGTGGAACCCGATCCTGGACGTCTTCGACGCGGAGGGCGTGCGGTTCGCCCACGAGGTGCATCCCAGCGAGATCGCCTACGACTACTGGACCACGCACCGCGCCCTGGAGGCCGTGGACCACCGGCCCGCGTTCGGGCTGAACTTCGACCCGAGCCACTTCGTGTGGCAGGACCTCGACCCGGTCGGCTTCCTGTACGACTTCCGGGACCGCATCTACCACGTGGACTGCAAGGAGGCCCGCAAACGCCTCGACGGCCGCAACGGACGCCTGGGCTCCCACCTGGCGTGGGGTGATCCCCGGCGCGGCTGGGACTTCGTCTCGGCGGGGCACGGTGATGTGCCCTGGGAGGACGTCTTCCGGATGCTGCGGTCCATCGGGTACGAGGGGCCGGTCTCCGTGGAGTGGGAGGACGCGGGCATGGACCGGCTGGCGGGGGCGCCGGAGGCGCTGGCCTCGCTGAAGAGGTTCGATTTCGACCCGCCGAGCGCGTCCTTCGACGCGGCGTTCGGCAGCGGAGACTGACCCCGGGGGCTCTGCCCCCGGACCCCGCGCCTCAAAACGCCGGCGGGGCTCAAGGTGACCCGGCATGATCGAGCCCGCCCGGCGTTTTGAGGGCCCGTTCAAGCCCCGCCGGCGATTGAGGCGCGGGGTCCGGGGCGGCGCCCCGGTTGGGGAAGGGGCGGGTAGGGGAACAGCCGCGCAGGGCCCAGGCCCCCGGGGCGATCCCGCCTGCCCTGAAGCGGCTTTGTCCTGCCGTGGGTAAAAGTTCAAGGCGCCCTCTGCGCAAGGGCTTTCCGTTGAGGACGAACCCGGCTACGGTCCCTTACGTGTACACGACATGACCCTGGCCCCAGGGCCCCCTCAGGCCCCGGGGACAAGCGCGGCAGTCCCCGCGTGGAACGGCAGAACGCATCCGCCCGTACAACCGGCACCCCCGGAGGACGCACGTGCACCGAAGCAGCAGACGGCTCCGCGCCCGAAAATCACTCGCTCTCCTCACCGGCGGACTGCTCGCCGCCGCCACCCTCACCCTGACCTCATCGCCCGCGGCGACGGCCGACGCACCACGGGCCGCATCCACGAAGGCGGCGGAGGAGGACTTCCAGCAGGTCACCCTCGCCAAGGGCGCGGAGGAGACCGGCGAGCCCATGTCGCTCGCCGTGCTCCCGGACCGCAGCGTCCTGCACACCGCCCGCGACGGCACGCTGAGGCTGACCGACGAGGGCGGCAACACCGTCGTCGCCGGCAAGCTCGACGTGTACGACCACGACGAGGAGGGGCTCCAGGGAGTCGGCATCGACCCCGGGTTCGAGGAGAACCGGGCCATCTACCTCTACTACGCGCCGCCCATGGACACCCCGGAGGGTGACGCCCCGGAGAACGGCACCACGGAGGACTTCACCCCCTTCGACGGTGTGAACCGGCTCTCCCGCTTCGTGCTCAACGAGGACGGCACCCTCGACCAGGACAGCGAGAAGAAGGTCCTCGAGGTCAAGACCTCCCGCGGCACCTGCTGCCACGTCGGCGGTGACATCGACTTCGACGCCGACGGCAACCTGTACCTGTCGACCGGCGACGACTCCAACCCCTTCGCCTCCGACGGCTTCACACCCATCGACGAGCAGGCGAGCCGTAACCCCGCCTTCGACGCCCAGCGCAGCGCCGGCAACACCAACGACCTGCGCGGCAAGGTCCTGCGCGTCAAGGTCAAGGAGGACGGCTCGTACGACATCCCCGACGGCAACCTCTTCGCGCCGGGCACCGAGAAGACCCGCCCCGAGATCTACGCGATGGGCTTCCGCAACCCGTTCCGCATCAGCGTCGACAAGCCCACCGGCACCGTCTACGTCGGTGACTACGGGCCGGACGCCGGCGCGGCCGACCCCGGGCGCGGCCCGGCAGGACAGGTCGAGTTCGCCAAGGTCACCGAGGCGGGCAACTTCGGCTGGCCGTACTGCACCGGCGACAACGACCCGTACGTCGACTACGACTTCGCCACCAAGACGTCCGGCGACACCTTCGACTGCGACGCGCCGAAGAACACATCGCCGAACAACACCGGCATCACCGACCTGCCGCCGGCCCAGCCCGCCTGGATACCGTACGACGGCGGGTCCGTGCCCGAGTTCGGCAGCGGTTCCGAGTCGCCGATGGCAGGCCCCGTCTACCACTACGACGCGAATCTCGACTCCCCGGTGAAGTTCCCCGAGGCCTACGACGGAGACTTCTTCGCCACCGAGTTCGGCCGCCAGTGGATCAAGCGGATCGAGCAGGACGGCTCGGGCAACGTATCGAAGATCAACGACTTCCCGTGGTCCGGCACCCAGGTGATGGACAGCGCCTTCGGGCCCGACGGCGCCCTGTACGTCCTCGACTACGGACTCTCGTGGTTCGGCGGTGACGAGAACTCGGCGCTCTACCGCATCGAGAACGCCACCGGCGGCCACTCCCCGATCGTCGAGGCCAAGGCCACCAAGACCTCGGGCCAGGCACCGCTGAGCACCGAGTTCACCGCCACAGGCACCGACGCCGACGACGACCCGATCGCCTACAGCTGGGACTTCGGCGACGGCACGGACGGCACCGGCGCCACGCCGAGCCACACCTACGAGAAGGACGGCACCTACGTCGCGACCGTCACAGGCGACGACGGCACAGGACGCACCGGCACCGCCAGCGTCCACGTGGTCGTCGGCAACACCGCGCCGACCGTGACCTTCGGGTCCCCGGCCGACGGCGCCCTGTTCAAGTTCGGTGACACCATCCCGTTCAAGGTGAACGTGAGCGATCCCGAGGACGGCACGATCGACTGCTCCAAGGTCACCGTGCGCTACCTCCTCGGCCACGACAACCACGCCCACGCCATCACCTCGGCCACCGGCTGCGAGGGCACCATCACCGCGCCTGCCGACGCCGAACACGACCCCAACGCCAACATCTACGGTGTGCTCGACGCCGAGTACACCGACGGCGGCGGAGGCGGCCAGGCGCCGCTCACCAGCCACGACCAGGTGCAGCTCCAGCCGCGCCACCGCCAGGCCGAGCACTTCACCGAGCAGCAGGGCATCACGCTGCAGGACAAGGCCGAGGCCAACGGCGGCAGGACCGTCGGCGACATCAACGACGGCGACTGGATCTCGTTCACCCCCTACAACCTCACCGGCGCCGACAAGCTCACCGCCCGGATCTCCTCCGGCGGCGCGGGCGGCTCACTCGAGGTACGCACCGGATCGGCGGACGGCACCCTGCTGGGCTCGGCGACGGTCCCCGTCACGGGCGGCTGGGAGACCTTCGAGGACGTGGACGTCGCCCTGGAGAACATCCCGGAGGAGACCACGGACCTGTATCTGGTCTTCAAGGGCGGCGACGGCTCGCTCTTCGACCTCGACGACTTCGAGATCACCGGGGACGCTCCCGTCAAGGAAGCACAGAAGGTGCTCGTCTTCTCCAAGACGGAAGGCTTCCGGCACGACTCGATCCCCGAGGGGATCGCCGCGCTGGATGAACTGGGCAAGGACGCCGACCTCGTGGTCGACTCCACCGAGGACGCCGGCCAGTTCACGGCCGACAACCTTGCGGGCTACGACGCGGTCGTCTTCCTCTCGACGACCGGTGACGTCCTGAACTCCGACCAGCAGAAGGCGTTCGAGGACTATGTGGCAGGCGGAGGCGGCTACATGGGCGTCCACGCCGCCGCCGACACCGAGTACGACTGGGAGTTCTACGGCGGGCTCGTCGGGGCCTACTTCGACTCGCACCCCGAGATCCAGCCCGCGACCGTCCAGGTGGAGAACCACGACCACCCGGCGACCGAGCACCTGGACGACGCCTGGGACCGTACCGACGAGTGGTACAACTACCGCACCAACCCCCGGGACAAGGCCCAGGTCCTCGCCACTCTCGACGAGACCAGCTACACGGGCGGCACCATGGAGGGCGACCACCCGATCGCCTGGTGCCAGGAATACCAGGGCAGCCGGTCCTTCTACACCGGCCTCGGCCACACCAAGGAGTCGTACGCCGATCCCGACTTCCGCGGGCACCTGCTGGGCGGCCTGCGCTACGCCGCCGGCCAGGTCGAGGCCGACTGCGCCCCGGACACGGACTCGGACACCGGCTACCGGTCGATCTTCGACGGGAAGACGCTCGACGGATGGAAGCAGGCGGGCCCCGGGAAGTTCGACGTGGTCGACGGTGAGCTCCGCTCCGAGGGCGGCATGGGTCTGCTGACCTACCAGGAGAAGGAGCTGAGCTCCTACTCGCTGAAGCTCGACTGGAAGCTGGCGGGCGACGACAACTCCGGCGTCTTCGTCGGCTTCCCCGAGTCGGACGACCCCTGGTCCGCGGTGGACAACGGCTACGAGGTGCAGATCGACGCCACCGACGAGGAGGACCGCACGACCGGCGCCGTCTACACCTTCCAGTCCGCCGACATCGAGGCCCGTGACCAGGCGCTGCTGCCGCCCGGCGAGTGGAACAGCTACGAGATCAAGGTCGAGGGCGAGCGGCTCCAGATCTTCCTCAACGGGGTGAAGATCAACGACTTCACCAACACCGACCCGGTCCGCAGCCTGAAGGACGGCTACATCGGTCTCCAGAACCACGGGGACGACGACCAGGTGTCCTTCCGCAACATCCAACTGAAGGAGCTGCCCTCCACCTAGGACGGCGACCTCCTGCACCGGTGGTGGGCGGGGAAGCGTGATGCCTCCCCGCCCACCGTCCACCACCCCTCTAGCGCCCCCAGGGAGGCAGCCCGTGACCGCACATGCCGTTCGTACCGGAGTCTGGTTCATCGGAGCACGCGGCTCCGTCGCGACCACCGCCACCGCGGGGTGCGCGGCCATCGCGGCCGGCCTCCACCCACCGACCGGCATGGTCACCGAGACCGCGCCCTTCACCGGCACCGGACTGCCACCGCTGACCGGCCTGGTCTTCGGCGGCCACGACACCCTCGACTGTCCCCTGCCCAAGCGGGCCGAGGCCCTCGCCGCCGCAGGAGTGCTCCCGCACGGGCTCCCCTCGGCCGTCGAGGCCGAACTCACCGCCGCCGACGCGGAGATACGCCCCGGCGGACCGTTCCCTGGCGACACCCGCACCGACGAGGAGCTCATCGCGGGCTTCGCCGCCGACATCCGGGACTTCGCGGACCGCCACGAACTGGCCCGTACGGTCGTCGTCAACGTCGCCTCGACCGAACCCGCCCCCGCAGAGGGCGACTTCCGGCTGCCCGCCAGCTCCCTCTACGCGGCGGCCGCGCTGCGCGCCGGCTGCCCGTACGCCAACTTCACCCCGTCCACGGGGCTGCGCAGCCCCCACCTCCAGGAGACCGTCACCTCCTGCGGACTTCCCCACGCCGGACGCGACGGCAAGACCGGCCAGACGCTGCTCCGCTCCGTGCTCGCGCCCATGTTCGTCCAACGCGCACTGCCGGTGCGGGCATGGTCGGGCACGAACCTGCTCGGCGGCGGGGACGGGGCGGCGCTGGCCGACCCGGCCGCGGCCGCCGCGAAGAACGCGGGCAAGGAACGCGTGCTCGCCGACACACTCGGGTCCGCCCCTGAGGGCGAGGTCCACATCGACGACGTACCGGCGATGGGGGACTGGAAGACCGCGTGGGACCACATCGCCTTCGACGGCTTCCTCGGCTCGCGGATGATCCTCCAGACGATCTGGCAGGGCTGCGACTCCGCCCTCGCCGCACCGCTGGTCCTGGACCTGGCCCGGCTGCTCGCACGCTCCCACGAGGCGGGCCTGACCGGGCCACGGCCCGAACTCGGCTTCTATTTCAAGGACCCGGACGGCGGCCCGGCCGGGCTGTCCGAGCAGTACGCCGAACTGCTGGCCTTCGCCGAGCGCCTGCGGGTCGCCCGGTGAGGCCGCTGCGGCTGCTCGCGGCGGTGACCGCGTCCCCGCGGTTGCTCGGTGCCCGGCCCGCGGCACCCCTGAACAGCCTGTCCGGCGCGGGTGGGACTGCGCCCGCACCGGGCAGGCCCGCCACTCGCGCACGCCTCGGGGCCTGGGCCGAACTGCTGCGTGTGTCGGCGCTGTTCACCGTGCCCGGTGACGCGCTCGCCGGGGCGGCCGCCGCCGGCCGGCGCCCCGACCGGGGCACGGTACTCGCGGTCGGCGCCTCGCTGTGCCTCTACGAGGCGGGCATGGCCCTGAACGACTGGGCGGACCGGGAGGAGGACGCCGTCGACCGCCCGCACCGCCCGATCCCCTCGGGCCGTGTCACGCCGGGCGCCGCCCTCACAGCGGCGGGTGCCCTGACGGCGGCGGGTCTGGCCCTGGCGAGCCGCGCGGGCCGCCCCGCGCTGGCCGTGGCCTCCGGCCTCGCGGCCACGGTCTGGGCCTACGACCTGCACCTCAAGCACACGAAACTGGGCCCGGCCGCGATGGCCACGGCCCGAACCCTGGACCTCCTCCTGGGCGCGACCGCCGACGCGGGGGCGGGGCCGGGGACAACGCCCGGGACACCCGGGACCCCCCGGCCTGGCAGGGTCCCGGCCACGGGGCCTGCCACGGGCCCGGGCTCGGCCAAGGGCACCTGGCCTGCCGGGGCCCCGAGCGCCCGGCCGGCCTCGGCCGCTGCCCAGGGCGTCCCCAGGGCGCCGGCCGGCTCTCCGGCACCCCTCGCCGCGCTTCCCGCCGCCCTTCTCCTCGGTGCGCACACCTACGCCGTCACCTCCGTCTCCCGCCACGAGGCGCACGGCGGGTCCACCGTCGTGCCGCTCGCGGCGCTGGCCGGTGTCGCCGGGCTCGGGGCCGTCGTCGTGCGCGGCCGGCTCACGCAGGGGGAGCCGACCGGGCGCCCAGCGACCGCCGAACGGCTCCTGCTCCCCGCCTTCGTCGGCGCCTACCTCCGTACCTCCGCAGTCCCCCTCCTCCACGCCGGTCTCAACCCGTCCCCGCCCCTCACCCAACGCGCTGTCGGCGGTGGCATCCGGGCGATGATCCCGCTGCAGGCCGCCCTCGCGGCCAGGGCAGGGGCACCCATCGGGGGGCTCGCGGTCATGGGGCTCGTCCCACTCGCCCGCGCACTCGCCCGGAAGGTGAGCCCCACGTGACCCTCCGACTCGGCTACGGCACCAACGGACTGACCGACCTCCGGCTCGACGACGCCCTCGGCCTCCTCGCCGACCTCGGCTACGACGGGGTCGGCCTCACCCTCGACCACATGCACCTCGACCCCCTCGCGCCGGACCTCGCCGGCCGCACCAGCCGCGTGGCCCGCAGACTCGCCGGGCTGGGCCTCGGTGTCACCGTCGAGACCGGCGCGCGCTACGTCCTCGACGCCCGGCGCAAGCACGGCCCTTCCCTCCTGGACCCCGACCCCGACGCCCGCGCGGCCCGCACCGCACTGCTCGTCCGTGCCGTCGACGTGGCAGCCGGGCTCGGCGCCCACGCCGTGCACTGCTTCAGCGGTGTCACCCCACCGGGCACCACCACGGACACCGCATGGCAGCGGCTGACCGACGCCCTGACACCCGTACTGGACGCCGCCGGCAGCGCGGGCGTCCCGCTCGCCATCGAACCGGAACCCGGCCACCTCCTCGCCACGCTCGCCGACTTCCACCACCTGCGCGCCCTCCTCGGCGACCCCGGCCCGCTCGGACTCACCCTCGACATAGGCCACTGCCAGTGCCTGGAGCCCGCCGCACCCGTCGACTGCGTCAAGGAAGCCGGCCCCTGGCTGCGCCACGTCCAGATCGAGGACATGCGACGCGGCGTCCATGAACACCTGCCGTTCGGTGACGGCGAGATCGACTTCCCCCCGGTGCTCGACGCGCTCGCCGCCACCGGCTACACCGGCCTCACCGTCGTCGAACTGCCACGCCACTCCCACGCGGGCCCCGAACTCGCCCGCAGCTCGATCGACTTCCTGCGCCGAGCCGCCGCCGGCACGACGGACGGAGCCGCACCGTGCTGATCAGCCGTGAGGAACTCGACCACCGGCTCGGGGGAGCGGCCAGAGCCTGGCTCGACGAAGCGCTCGCCGAAGCCGCGCACGCCGCGGCGCACCAGGACGCGGACAGCGGCGATCCGCCCTGGGAGCTGCGCTTCGCATCGGCGGGAAGACACTGCGGGCCGGAGAACGCCGACTCCGTGCGCGCCCTGCTGCTCGTCGAAGCCCGCGCGGGGCTGCCCGCGGTGACCAGGCTCTACGAGCAGGGCACCGCAGCCGAACGCCGCGCCGTCCTGCTCACCCTGCACCGGCTGGGCCTCGGCGCCACCGCACTCCCGCTCGTCGAGGACGCCCTGCGCACCAACGACACCCGGCTGGTCGCCGCAGCCGTCGGCCCCTACGGCGCGGCCCACCTCGACGCGCACGGCTGGCGGCACGCCGTCCTCAAGTGCCTCTTCACCGAGGTCCCCGTCGACGCCCTCGACCGGCTCGGCGAGCGGGCCGGCGGCGACAGCGAACTCGCCCGCATGCTCACCGACTTCGCAGCCGAACGCACCGCGGCGGGACGCCCGGTCCCCGCCGGTCTGCGGACCGTCCTCGACCTCACGGCCCCGGCTCCCGCCCCCACACCGACGGAGGAAACCTCATGAGGATCTTCGACCCCCACATCCACATGACCTCCCGCACCACGGACGACTACCAGGCGATGTACGACGCCGGGGTCCGCGCCCTCGTCGAACCCTCCTTCTGGCTCGGCCAGCCCCGCACCTCGCCGGCAAGCTTCCTCGACTACTTCGACGCCCTCCTCGGCTGGGAACCCTTCCGCGCCTCGCAGTACGGCATCGCCCACCACTGCACGCTCGCCCTCAACCCCAAGGAGGCCAACGACCCCCGCTGCACCCCGGTCCTGGACGCCCTGCCCCGCTATCTCGTCAAGGACTCCGTCGTCGCCGTCGGTGAGATCGGCTACGACTCGATGACCCCCGCCGAGGACACCGCCCTCGCCGCCCAGCTGCAACTCGCCGCCGACCACGGCCTTCCCGCGCTCGTCCACACCCCGCACCGCGACAAGCTCGCCGGTCTGCACCGCACCATCGACGTCGTCCGTGAATCGGCCCTCGCCCCCGAGCTGGTCCTGCTCGACCACCTCAACGAGACGACCGTGAAGGACGCCCTCGACAGCGGCTGCTGGGCAGGCTTCTCCATCTACCCGGACACCAAGATGGACCCGGACCGCATGATCACGGTCCTGCGGAACCACGGCACCGACCGGGTCCTCGTCAACTCGGCCGCCGACTGGGGGAAGAGCGACCCGCTGAAGACCCGCGAGGTCGCCGACACCATGCTGAAGGCCGGATTCGACGAGGACGACGTCGACAAGGTCCTCTGGCGCAACCCCGTCGCCTTCTACGGGCAGAGCGGCCGGCTCCAGCTCGACACCGCCACCCCGGGCCCGCTCCACGAGGGCAACTCCATCCTCCGCGGCGGGGAGTGAACCATGCGCTTCCGCCACCCCGACGGGTCCACCGTCCACCTCGCCTACTGCACCAACGTGCACCCCGCCGAAACACTCGAAGGGGTCCGCGCCCAGCTGCGCGACCACTGCGAGCCCGTACGCAGACGGCTCGGCCGTGACCGCCTCGGCATCGGGCTCTGGCTCGCCAGGGACGCCGCCCGCGCCCTGATCAACGACCCCGCCGCACTGCGCTCGCTGCGCGGCGAGCTGGAACGCCGTGGCCTCGAAGTGGTCACCCTCAACGGCTTCCCCTACGAGGGCTTCGGGGCCCAGGAGGTCAAGTACCGCGTCTACACCCCGGACTGGACCGACCCCGAGCGCCTCGCCCACACCACCGACCTGGCCAGGCTGCTCGCCGCCCTGCTCCCCGACGACGTCGCCGAAGGCACCGTCTCCACCCTGCCGATCGCCTGGCGCACCCCGTACACGGGCGACCCCACGGCGGCGGACACCGCGCGCAAGGCACTCGTCACGCTCGGGCAGCGGCTCGACGCCCTCGCCGAACTCACCGAGAAGTCCATCAGGATCGGCCTCGAACCCGAACCGGGCTGCACCGTGGAGACCACCGCCGACGCCATCGGACCCCTCACCGCCGTGGGCCACGACCGCATCGGCGTCTGCGTCGACACCTGCCACCTCGCCACCTCCTTCGAGGACCCGGACACCGCGCTCGACGCCCTCAGCACGGCCGGCATCCGCGTCGCCAAGGCCCAGCTCTCCGCGGCGCTGCACGCCGAACACCCGCACCTGCCCGAGGTACGCGCCGCCCTCGGCGCCTTCGCCGAACCCCGCTTCCTGCACCAGACACGCACCCTCACCACGGCCGGCCTGCGCGGGACCGACGACCTCGACGAGGCGGTGTCCGGCGGAGTGCTCCCCGACGGCACACCCTGGCGCTCCCACTTCCACGTCCCCCTGCACGCGCCTCCCGCGCCCCCTCTCACCTCCACACTGCCCGTACTCCAGTCCGTGCTGAACAGGCTCGTCGGCGGACCCGTGCCCCTCACCCGGCACCTCGAAGTCGAGACGTACACCTGGCAGGCGCTCCCCGCCGCACTGCGGCCGCGCACCCGCCCCCAGCTCGCCGACGGCATCGCCGCCGAACTCACCCTGGCCCGCGACCTCCTCGTCGACCTCGGACTCAAGGAGCTCCCATGACCACCCCCGCCACCGGCGAGCGCTCCACCCCGCTCCTCGTCCTCGACGTCGTCGGCCTCACCCCCCAGCTGCTGCGGCACATGCCCCATCTGCGGGCCCTGGCCGGCACCGGCGCACAAGCTCCTCTCAGCACCGTCCTGCCCGCCGTCACCTGCGCCGCCCAGTCCACCTTCCTCACCGGCACCACCCCCTCCGAACACGGCATCGTCGCCAACGGCTGGTACTTCCGCGAGCTCGGCGACGTCCTTCTGTGGCGCCAGCACAACGGGCTCGTCGCGGGCGACAAGCTCTGGGACGCCGCCCGGCGCGCCCACCCCGGCTACACCGTCGCCAACATCTGCTGGTGGTACGCGATGGGCGCCGACACCGACTGGACCGTCACCCCACGCCCCGTGTACTACGCCGACGGCCGCAAGGAACCCGACTGTTACACCAGGCCCCCCGGGCTGCACGACGAGCTGACCGAGAAGCTCGGCACCTTCCCCCTCTTCCACTTCTGGGGTCCAGGAGCCGACCTCGTCTCCTCACAGTGGATCATCGACGCCACCCGGCACATCCTCCACACCCGGGGCCCCGACCTGGCGCTCTGCTACCTCCCGCATCTCGACTACGACCTCCAGCGCTACGGCCCCGACGACCCCCGCTCCCACCGGGCGGCGGCCGACCTCGACCGAGCCGTGGCGCCCCTGCTCGACGACGCCAGGGCCGAAGGCCGCACCGTCGTCGCCCTGTCGGAGTACGGCATCACCCGCGTCGACCGGCACGTGGACATCAACCGGGCCCTGCGCCGGGCCGGACTCCTGGAGGTCCACACCCAGGACGGCATGGAGTACCTCGACACCATGGCCTCCCGCGCCTTCGCGGTCGCCGACCACCAGCTCGCGCACGTCTACGTCCGCCGCCCCGAGGACCTCGACGCGACCCGGGAGGCACTCGCCGACCTCCCCGGCATCGCCGAACTCCTCGACGACGAGGGCAAGAAGGCGCACCACCTGGACCATCCACGCTCCGGTGAGCTCGTCGCCGTCGCGGAGAAGGACGCCTGGTTCACGTACTACTACTGGCTCGACGACGACCGCGCGCCCGACTTCGCGCAGCTCGTCGAGATCCACCGCAAACCGGGCTACGACCCGGTGGAGCTCTTCATGGACCCCCAGGACCCCTATGTCCGGGTCAAGGCCGCGTCGGCGGTCGCCCGCAAGAAGCTCGGGATGCGCTACCGCATGGCGGTCGTCCCACTGGATCCCACACCTATTCGCGGCAGCCACGGCCGCCTTCCCGAGAGCGACGACGAAGGCCCGCTCATCCTCTGCTCCACCCCCCACGCGTTCACCGGCCGAGTCCAGGCCACCGAAGTGAAGTCCTTGCTCCTCAAGCTTGCCGGACTGCACTGACAATCCGTCCCGCCCGCACGTTCACAGGGAGATTTGTGATCATGAGCCGCACCCCGAAGGACCTCGAACTCGCGCGCAGACTGAGCCGCCGCAACGTCCTGGGCGTCGCCGCCGGAGTCACGGCGGCGACCCTCCTCAGCGGCGCCGCCGCCCAGGCGTCGAGTCCGGGCGCCGGCCACGGACAGGACCATGGAAAGGGGCACGGCCACGGCAAGGGCCGCCCGGTCCTGCCCCCCGGCCGCCTCGGCGTCCAGCTCTACAGCCTCCGCGACAAGGTCGCGTCCGTCGGTTTCGCGCCCGTCTTCGCCGAACTGGAGAAGTACGGCTACGACGAGATCGAGTTCGCCGGATACACCCAGGGCGCGGGCGGCGACATCACCCTCGCCCAGCTCAGGCGGCTGGCGCAGGACCACGGGCTCCACCCCATAGGCAGCCACGTCAACTACTACGACGACAACGACCCCGGCGCCTACTCCTTCGCCCAGAACCTCACCCAGGTACTCGACGACGCCGAGGCCCTCGGCCTCAAGCACATCGGCACCGCCTCGGGGCCCTTCCGCTACGGCGACACGGTCGACGGCTGGAAGCGCGCGGCCGAGGACTTCAACACCTACGGCGCCGCCGCCCGCGAGCGCGGCATGAAGTTCTACCAGCACAACCACGCGGAGGAGTTCTCCTTCGCCACCGACAAGCCCAAGGTGCGCCTCTACGACGTCCTCCTCGCCGAGACCGACCCCGACCTGGTCTATCTGGAGATGGACATCTACTGGGCGTTCTGCGGCCAGTTCCGCTTCGGCAAGCGGGTGGACGGCACCCCCGCGCCCTTCAACCCCATCGACTACGTACTCAAGCAGCCCGACCGCTACCCGCTCTTCCACATCAAGGACGGCACCCGCAACGACAGCGCCCGCGACGGCTACGACATGACGGACGTCGGCGACGGGGACATCGACTACAAGAACTTCCTGAGCCGCGTCACCGCGCGGACCCACCGCGGCCGTACCTACCACCACTGGCAGGTCGAGCACGACAGCCCGGTCGACTCGCTCGCCTTCGCCCGCAAGTCCAGCGAGCACCTGCACTCGCTCCGCGAGAGCCGCTGCGGGGACTGACAGTTAAAGGATCCGCAATGCACCGTCGACCGGCCGGTGGACGCTCGTAAGATCCTCGTGCGCGTCACTGACGTCCAGTCCAGAGGCGCGCCGTACACCAGCACATCGATTCACGGAGTCAAGGAGGACCCCTCTTGAAGAGGACCAAGGTGTGGTCGGCGATCGCCCTTCCTGTCCTGATCGCCTCGGCCGCCCTCACCGCAGCCCCGTCGGCCACGGCTGCACCCGCCGGTGGGACGGTCACGCAGGGGACTCTCACCTGCAAGGGGGATGGGAGGGCCGGAGTGACGAACGCCCGCACTCCCGTCCACACGGGCGCCTCCGGAAGTTCCACCGTCACCGGCTACATCGCTGCGGGTAAGACGGTCCACAAGTACTACGAGTGCATCAACTCCGCGGGGAACGTCTGGTACGAGATCACCGGTCACCTCGACGACGATGCGCCCGGCACCGACAGCAGGGCCAGGTTCATCTGGGACGGCTATCTGTAACCCGTGGCTCGTTCCGGCCCGTGCGCTCCACGGAAGCGGTGGAGTGCACGGGCCTGAGCAACTGACCACCGGAAACGCAGGTGAGAGGCACCTCGAACCCCTGGTATTGTTTTCTTTGTCGCCACGGGGAACACCCCGGGACGACAGACACCTTGTCCGGGTGGCGGAATGGCAGACGCGCTAGCTTGAGGTGCTAGTGCCCTTTATCGGGCGTGGGGGTTCAAGTCCCCCCTCGGACACTCACGAAGGAATGACCGGTCGAGCGTTGATGCTCACCGGTCATTTCTGTGTTCCGAGGGATCCTGGGCGGACCGGCCCGCCCACCCCGGGCGGCCTGCGCGGCGGTTCCTCGCCTTGACGCGTGCCGGCCGGGTGCCGGCCGGTGGACGGTCAGGGGCCGGCGACCCGGTGCGGGTCGCTCTCGATGCCGGTGGCGCACTCCCGCAGCCGGGGCACCATGGCACGCAGTTCGTCGAGGCTGCGCATGCCCGCGCTCGCGGCGATGTCGGCCGCGGCGATCACGGCGCCCGATCGGTCGTGCACGGGTGCTGCCACGGCCCGCAGCCCCTGGTCGAGTTCCTGGTCGGCGAGAGTGTCTTCGGGGGGGAGTCCGAAGATCCCGGGACCGTCTGACGGGGAGGGGCGGAGCGGGGCGCTGGTCGGCGAGTCAGACCGTGGGAAGGGAGCCGCCGTCGACGACGTACTGGCTGCCCGTGAGGAACGCCGCGCGGTCGGAGGCGAGGAACGCGACGACCTCGGCGACATCGGCGGGCCGGCCGGGGTGTCCGAGCGGGATGCCGACCCGGTCGATCAGCTGCCGCCGGGCCGTCTCGGTGTCCCCGCCGCCGTCGGCGGCCATCCGGTCCAGACGCCGGGTGACGGCCGAGGTCTCGATGAGACCGGGGACGACGGTGTTCACCCTGATCCCGTGCTTTCCGACCTCGTTGGCCAGACCCTTGCTGTAGACGGTCGTCGCGGCCTTCGCCGCCGCGTACGGGAGGGACGCAGCCCCGGGCAGGCGCGCCTGACCCGAGGTGATGTGGATGATGGCCCCACGGTTCTGCGCGATCATCCCCGGCAGCAGGGCCCGGTCGAGGCGTACCGCGGACATCAGATTCGTGTCGAGGTCCCGGTACCAGTCGTCGTCGGCCGCTTCGAGCGCCCCGCCGGGGAGGTACGTCTGGCTGCCCGCGTTGTTGACGAGGACGTCGATCCCGCCGAGCAGTCGCGTCGCCTCATCGGCCAGGCGCGCCGCCCCGTCGGCGGTGGCGACGTCGGCGGAGACGAACCTGCCGGCCGCCGGCTCCTCGACCGGAGTGCGGGCGGCGACGACGACGTCGGCCCCCGCCTCGGCGAACCGGACCGCGACGGCCGCCCCGATCCCTTTCGTGCCGCCGGTGACCAGGACCCGGACGCCGGAGAACTCGTCGGCGGGTCCGGGCACCATGCTGGTGGATGTCATGGGAATCAGCTCCTTGCTCGGGCCGCCCGCACGGAACGGGCGGCCGGTAGGCTGGGCCCTAGCCTACAATAAAAACGAGAGGTCGTTCTTTTTATGCCCAAGGTCACCCAGGAGCACCGCGATGCCAGGCGCCGGCAGATCCTGGCCGCCGCTCGCGAAGTGTTCGCAGCCAAGGGCTTCGCCCAGACCTCCACCGGCGAGATCGTCGCCGCCAGTGGACTCTCCACCGGGGCCGTCTACAGCTACTTCCCCAGCAAGAACGACCTGGTCGCAGCCGTATGCGAGAGCGCCGTCGAAGACCTTGTCGACCTCGCGGCCCTCCGTGACCCGGGCGAGCTGCTCGACCGGATCCGCGCCCGCCACGGCAGTCACGGCCGGCTGATGACGCAGGTGTGGGCCGAGGCGGCGGTCTCACCCGGCCTCGCCGCCCGGATCCGGGTGCGGCTCGCCGATGACCAGGCGAAGGTCGCCGACCTCATCGGCCAGGACCGCCGCAGCCGTGGACTGCCCGACACGGCCGACCACTTGGGCGTGGCCGGCGCCCTGCTCGCCCTGCTCACCGGCTATTCGCAGCGCCTGGCCGTCGGCCAGGACATGGACACCCCCGGTTTCCGGCACGCGCTGGAGGCTCTCCTCGGCGACGCGGTCTGAGGAATCCGGCGGGCGCGCGAGTGCCCGGCCGGCAGTCCGGATCACGATCCTGTCTCGGACCCCGCCGAGGGGCTTGTTTTCAGTCGTGTAATCGATTCCAATCAGCCATGTAATCGATTCCACGGTCTCGGCCGGTCGGTTTCGAGGCACACGGAAACCACAAGGAGGTGGTCCCGGGAAATGGCGAGCATCAAGGATGTCGCGGCCCAGGCAGGAGTCTCTGTCGCCACGGTCTCCCGCGTCCTCAACAGCCACCCCTCCGTCAGCCCGGACGCCCGCAGGCGTGTGCTCGCCGCTGTGGACGCCCTCGGCTACCGGCCCAACGCCGTGGCCCGCTCGCTGCGCACCGACCAGACCCGCACCCTCGGCCTCGTCGTCAGCGACGTACTCAACCCGTACTTCACCGCGCTGGCCCGCTCCGTGGAGGAGGAGGCGCGCGGTCTCGGCTACAGCGTGATCATCGGCAACGCCGACGAGCGGCCCGAACAGCAGGACCACCACGTGCGTACGCTGCTCGACCGCAGGATCGACGGGCTCCTGGTCTCGCCCGCCGACGGTGAGTCCCCGCTGTTGCTGGACGTCGCACGCACCGGCACCCCGATGGTCTTCGTCGACCGCTGGATCCCCGGCGTCGACATCCCCGTCGTGCGCGCGGACGGCCACCGGGCCATCCAGGATCTGGTCGCCCATCTCCACGCTCTCGGCCACCGCAGGCTCGCCATCATCGCCGGGCCGGCCGCCACCACCACAGGAAACGAACGCGTCGAGGCCTTCCGGGAAGCGATGCGGGTCCACGGGCTCGCGCTGCCCGACGCGTACATCGGGCAGGGCGACTTCCAGGCCGACAGCGGCCGGCGCGCCACCGAACGCTTCCTGTCCCTGCCCGAGCCTCCCGAGATCGTGTTCGCCGCCGACAACCTCATGGCACTCGGCGCCCTGGACGCCATCCGCGCACGTGGCCTGCGCGTCCCCGAGGACATCGGGATCGCGGCCTTCGACGACATCCCGTGGTTCGTCCACACCGGCCCGCCGATCACCGCGATCGCCCAGCCGACGGGTGACCTCGGCCGAGCCGCCGTGCGCGCACTGGTCGACATCGTCGAGGGTCGCCCCCCGCAGTCCGTCACCCTGCCCGCCCGCCTCGTCGTACGCAGCTCCTGCGGCGAGCGCACCCTCACCCCCGGGAGCAACGAGTGAGCGAACAAGTCGAGTTGCTGCGCGTCGAAGGCGTACGCAAGACCTTCCCCGGCGTGATCGCCCTGGACAGTGTCGACTTCGACCTCCGCAGTGGAGAAGTGCACGTCCTGCTCGGTGAGAACGGCGCGGGCAAGAGCACTCTCATCAAGATGCTCTCCGGCGCCTACCGCCCGGACGCCGGGCGGATCTTCGCCGGCGGCCAGGAGGTGCGCATCCACGGCGCGCAGGACGCGGAGAAGCTGGGGATCGCCACGATCTACCAGGAGTTCAACCTGGTACCCGATCTGACGGTCGCCGAGAACATCTTCCTGGGCCGCCAGCCCCGCCGTTTCGGCATGATCGACCGCCGTCGCATGGAGGCCGACGCCGAAGTGTTGCTGCGCCGGGTCGGCCTGCACATCTCGGCGCGGGCCAGAGTCCGCGAACTGGGCATCGCCCGGCTGCAGATGGTCGAGATCGCGAAGGCGCTCAGCCTGGAGGCACGCGTCCTCATCATGGACGAGCCGACAGCGGTCCTCACCTCCGACGAGGTCGACAAGCTCTTCGGGATCGTGCGGCAGTTGCGCGCCGACGGTGTCGGCGTCGTCTTCATCACCCACCACCTCGACGAGATCGCGGCCCTCGGCGACCGGGTCACCGTCCTGCGCGACGGCCGCAGCGTCGACCAGGTGCCCGCGTCGACACCCGAGGCGGAACTCGTCCAGTTCATGGTGGGACGCAGCATCGACCAGCAGTACCCGCGTGAACGCCCCGATGCGGGAGCGGCGTTGCTCTCCGTCAGCGGACTCACCCGCGACGGGGTGTTCCACGACATCAGCTTCGAGGTGAGGGCCGGCGAGGTCGTCGGCCTCGCCGGACTCGTCGGAGCGGGCCGCACCGAGGTCGCCCGCGCGGTCTTCGGCGCCGACCCCTACGACGCAGGCACCGTCGCGGTACGCGGCGAGCGGCTGGGCAAGCACGACGTGACCGCCGCCATGGGCGCCGGGATCGGGCTCGTCCCCGAGGACCGCAAGGGCCAGGGACTCGTGCTCGACGCCTCCGTCCAGGAGAACCTCGGTCTGGTCACCCTCCGCTCGGCGACCCGTTCAGGACTCGTCGACGTCAAGGCGCAGCGCACCGCCGCCGCCCGTATCGCCGAACAGCTCGGCGTACGGATGGCGGGCCTCGGCCAGCAGGTGCGCACCCTGTCCGGCGGCAACCAGCAGAAGGTCGTCATCGGCAAGTGGCTCCTGGCCGACACCCGGGTGCTGATCCTCGACGAGCCGACACGCGGGATCGACGTCGGCGCCAAGGTCGAGATCTACCAGCTCATCAACGAGCTGACGGCCTCCGGGCACGCCGTCCTGATGATCTCCAGCGACCTGCCCGAGGTCCTCGGCATGAGCGACCGGGTCCTGGTCATGGCCCAGGGCCGCATCGCCGGTGAACTCCCCGCCGAGGAAGCCACCCAGGACGCCGTGATGGCACTCGCCGTCAGTGCCCCACCCAGCACCACACCCACCGAGAAGGCAGAGGAGGGCCCCCGTGGCCACTGACACGCATCCGAGCAAGGCGGGCGCGGGCGGCGCCGGACACACCCTCCGCCGCCTCCTGCTCGACAACGGCGCCCTCAGCGCACTCGTCGTCCTCCTGGTGGCGATGTCGCTGCTCTCCGGCGACTTCCTCACCACTCAGAACCTGCTGAACGTCGGTGTCCAGGCCGCCGTGACCGCGATCCTCGCGTTCGGTGTCACCTTCGTCATCGTCTCGGCCGGCATCGACCTGTCCGTCGGCTCCGTCGCCGCGCTCTCGGCGACCGTCCTCGCCTGGTCGGCGACGTCCGCGGGCGTTCCCGTCTGGCTGGCCGTCATCATCGCCGTGGCCACCGGCATCGCCTGCGGATTCGTCAGCGGCGCCCTCGTCGCGTACGGCAAGCTGCCCTCGTTCATCGCGACGCTGGCCATGCTGTCGGTGGCCAGGGGCCTTGCCCTGGTCATCTCCCAGGGCAAGCCGATCGCCTTCCCCGACTCCATCTCCGTACTCGGTGACACCCTCGGCGGCTGGCTGCCCGTCCCCGTGCTCGTCATGATCGCGATGGGCCTGATAGCGGCCCTCGTCCTGGCCCGTACCTACATCGGCCGCTCCATGTACGCCATCGGCGGCAACGAGGAGGCCGCCCGGCTGTCCGGGCTGCGCGTCAAGAAGCAGAAGCTCGCCATCTACGCCCTGTCCGGCCTCTTCGCCGCGGTCGCCGGCATCGTCCTCGCCTCCCGTCTGGTCTCCGCACAGCCGCAGGCCGCACAGGGGTACGAACTCGACGCCATCGCCGCCGTCGTGATCGGCGGCGCCAGCCTCGCCGGCGGCGTCGGCAAGGCGTCAGGCACCCTGATCGGCGCACTGATCCTCGCCGTGCTGCGCAACGGCCTCAACCTCCTGTCGGTGTCCGCCTTCTGGCAGCAGGTCGTCATCGGCGTCGTCATCGCCCTCGCGGTGCTGCTGGACACGCTGCGCCGCAAGGCGGGATCGGGCGGTGCGTCCGCCGGTGGCGCCTCCGCCGCGCCGGGAGCACCGGGGAAGGGCCGAGAGGGAGCGATACAGGTCGGCATCGCGGTGATCTGTCTGGCGGCCGTCATCGCCGCCGTGACCTTCTTCAAGTCCGGCTCCTCCGGCACCGCCACCAAGGTGGGCATGTCGCTCTCCACCCTGAACAACCCCTTCTTCGTCCAGATGAAGGAGGGCGCACAGAAGGAGGCGAAGGCGGCCGGGATCGACCTCACCGTCACCGACGCCCAGGACGACGCCTCGCAACAGGCCAACCAGCTGGAGAACTTCACCAGTTCAGGAGTGGACTCCGTCATCGTCAACCCGGTGGACTCCGACGCGATCGGCCCCGGCGTCCGTGGTGCCAACAAGGCCGGTATCCCCGTCGTCGCCGCGGACCGGGACGTCAACAAGGCAGAGACCGAGACGCTCGTCGCCTCCGACAACGTGGCGGGCGGCAAGCTCGCAGCGAAGACTCTCGCGGACCGGCTCGGCGGCAAGGGCAGCATCATCGTCCTCCAGGGCACCGCGGGGACCTCCGCCAGCCGTGAGCGCGGTGCGGGCTTCGCCGCCGGCATCAAGGCGTACCCGGACATCAAGATCGTGGCGACCCAGCCGGCCGACTTCGACCGCACCAAGGGCCTGGACGTCATGACCAACCTCCTCCAGTCGCACCCCGGCATCACCGGTGTCTTCGCCGAGAACGACGAGATGGCACTCGGCGCGGTCAAGGCACTGGGCAGCAAGGCCGGTAAGTCCGTGCCGGTCGTCGGCTTCGACGGGACCCCCGACGGTCTGACGGCGGTGGAGGCGGGCACTTTGTACGCGTCGGTCGCCCAGCAGCCCGGCGAGCTGGGGAAGATCGCCGTGCAGAACGCCATCAAGGCGGCCGACGGCAAGAAGATCGACGGCATGGTGAAGGTGCCCGTCAAGGTCGTCACCCGGCAGAACGTCGCCGACTTCTCCTGATCACGGAAGGTACCGCTCAGATGCACGGAACCGATGCCCCCGGGCCCTCCTCGCCCTTCCGGCACGACCTGCTGGTCGTCGGCTCGGCCAACGCCGACCTCGTCGTCGGCGTCGACCGCCGCCCCGGCCCCGGGGAGACGGTGCTCGGCTCGGACCTCGTCGTCCACCCCGGCGGCAAGGGCGCCAACCAGGCGGTCGCCGCCGCCCGCCTCGGTGCCCGTACGGCCCTCCTGGCGCGGGTCGGCGACGACGCCCACGGGCGGCTGCTGCGTGCCTCGCAGCAGGAGGCGGGCGTCGACACCGGCGGCGTGCTCGTCGGAGGGGCGCCCACCGGGGTCGCGCTCATCACCGTCGACCCCTCGGGCGACAACAGCATCGTCGTCTCCCCGGGCGCCAACGCCCGCCTCACCCCCGAGGACATCAAGGCCGCGGGGCCCCTCCTCGCGTCCGCCGCCGTGGTCTCCGTACAGCTGGAGATCCCGCAGGCCACCGTCGCGGAGACGGCCCGCTCGCTCGGCCCCGGCTCGCGCCTGGTCCTCAACCCATCCCCGCCCGCGCCCCTGCCCGACGAGGTGCTGGCCGCCTGCGACCCGCTGGTGGTCAACGAGCACGAGGCGCGCTACATCCTCGGGGAGAGCGCGGGCAGCACCCCGGAGTCCTGGGCGCGGGGGCTCACCGCCCTCGGCCCGCGCTCCGTGGTGATCACCCTGGGCGCGGAGGGCGCGCTGGTCTCCGACACCCGTGGGGGAGACCCCGTACGGGTGCCGAGCCCCCGGGTCGACGCCGTTGACACGACGGGCGCGGGCGATGCCTTCACCGCGGCCCTGGCCTGGCGGCTCGGCCTGGGCGACGCCCTCGCCGAGGCAGCCGCGTTCGCCGTACGGGTCGGGGCCGCGGCCGTCACCAAGGAGGGCGCGCAGGCGTCCTTCCCGACCGCGGAAGAGGTCTCCGCGTTGTGAACGGGTCGTGTGAAGGAGCCGCTGCGAAGAGGTCGCCGCTGCGAAGAGGTCGCCGCTGTGAAGAGGTCACTGTGAAGGGGGCGCTGTGAAGAGGTCAGGCATCCTGAACCGCCATCTCGCGGGAGCGGTCGCCGAACTCGGCCACGGCGACGGCGTCCTGATCTGCGACGTGGGCATGCCCATCCCACCGGGACCCCGCGTGGTCGACCTGGCGTTCCGCGCGGGCGTCCCGTCGTTCGCCGAGGTCCTGGACGGCCTGCTGGACGAGCTGGTCGTGGAGGGCGCGACGGCGGCCGAGGAGATCCGGGAGGGCAACCCGGAGGCCGCCCGCCTCCTGACCGCCCGCCTCCCGGACCTGACGCACGTGCCCCACGACCGTCTGAAGGCACTCACCGCGTCCGCCCGTCTGGTGGTACGGACAGGGGAGGCCAGACCGTACGCGAACGTACTGCTGAGGTGCGGCGTCTTCTTCTGACACGGGCCCGTACCGGCCCCGTCGCGGCCCCGTTGCGACGGGATTCCCGAGCCGTTAGGGTCAAGGCCGTGACTGCCGGGTCGGCCTTGGGCCATGTTCGAGAGAGAAGCCCGGCTCCTGCGTGAGCGCGTGGCGGGCACGAGCCCCGCCGCCCTGTCGTGATCCTCCCGCCCGGCGCCCCACCATGGCGCCCTCCCAGCGGAATCCACGACATGGAGACGTAGCAGAACATGCCTCACACACCACAGCAGGACACCCACGGAACCCAGCAGGGCGTCGACGTCGTCCAGCTGGACCACCACGCCGTGCTCGCCGCCGACCGCGGCCTTTCGGCCGAGTTCATCGCCACGGTCCTGGGCCTGGAGGTCGGCGCCCCGTTCGGACCGTTCCTGCCGGTCGACCTGGGGAACGGCGTGACGCTCGACTACTACGAGCAGCGGGGCGAGCCGGTGCAGCCGCAGCACTACGCCTTCCTCGTCCCCGACGCACAGTTCGACACCATGATCGCCCGGCTCCAGGCGCTCGACGTGACCTACTACGCCGACCCCCACCACACCGAACCCGGCCTGATCAACCGTCTCTTCGGCGGCCGTGGTGCCTACTTCAAGGACCCGGACGGCCACAACATGGAGATCATGACCCGGCCGTACGCCCGGCCGAGGTAGTCGCGGCCCCGGTCACCCGTCACCGAGTCCTTCGACCAGTGTGGCCAAGGCCGACGCGAGCGCGTCGAGGCCCGGGCCTGCCGGGCCGCCCGGCTCGGTCATGTACAGGTCGCGCCGGATCTCGATCATCAGTGCGCCGACCCGCCGGTCCTTTCCGTAATGCTTCAGCGGCACATACGTACCGGCGAACGGGCTGTCCAGCCCCGTGCCGCCGAATCCGGCGAACGCCGCCTCCGCCCGGGCCGCCAGCCCGGGCGGAGTGTGGAGGCCGTCGGTGCCCAGACAGACGGGCGGGCGCGGGCCGGTGCCGTGCAGCTCGTACGGGAGCGCCGTGGCCGGATAGGAGTGGACGTCGATCACGACGGCGCGCCCGGTGGCGGCGAGCCGCTCGTCGACGGCCTCGGTCATCGCCCGGGCGTACGGGTGGAAATAGCGGTCCAGCAGCGGCCCCGGATCCGCGCCGGAGGGACGGAGCGGCTTCCGGTGTGTCGTGCGGGTGTAGACCGCGCCCATGCCGGCGGCGAGCATCTCCTCCCGCTCGTCGGGGAACCGTTCGGGGTCGACGACCAGCCGTGACAGCCCGTTGACGAAACTCCACGGGGTCACCGCACAGGCCGCGGCCGCCCTGGCGGCCAGGGCAGCTGTGTGCGCGTCGGTGATGTGGTCGAGTTCGGTTTCGAGCGCCTCGTCGTCGAGCACGATGCCGGCGCGCACGTGCTCCGGGACGACCCGGGAGGAGTGCGGGACGTGCAGCAGCACCGGCGACGCGGCGGCGCCGGGCAGGAGCTGGAACGGCAACGGCGGCTCGGGGCTCAAGAGTCGGTCCTTGTCTGTGTGGGAGCGTTTGACGTTCACGCATGGGTCAATCCCCAGCGTCACAGACATGGACACCGTCTTCGGCGGACACGGCGTCGGCGCGAGAGGGCGTCGGTGCTGGGGCGGCACCGCAAAGCTGTTGCGTGAAGTCCCCTCAGACGAGAGCCTGTTGCGGATCGCCGGCCCCGACGGGTCGTCATCCTGTTCCTCGGACGGGCCGCAGCGCCGGATTCGGAGCACACATGAGAACCCTGCAGACCGTGGCACTCCTCGCCTCGGCCCTGGGAGCGGCACTGATGGCCGGCCTGTTCTGCGCCTTCTCGTACGCCGTCATGCCGGGCCTGTCCCGTGGCGACGACCGGGCCTTCGTCCAGAGCATGCAGCACATCAACCGGGCCATCATCAACGGCTGGTTCCTCACCCCCTTCCTGCTGCCGCTGCCCCTGCTCGTACTGGCTGCCGTCCTCGCCGCGAAGGGGCACAGCCCGGGGGCTCTGCCGTGGATCATCGCCGCGCTGGCGCTCTACCTGGCGGCGTTCCTCGTCACCGGGACGCAGAACGTCCCGCTCAACGACACCCTGGACAAGGTGCCGCTCGACTCGGCCGCCGACCGGCTCCGGGACGCGCGTGAGGCGTTCGAGGCTCGCTGGACCACCTGGAACACGGTCCGCGCGGCCCTGCACACCGCGTCCCTCGGCGCGCTGCTGTGGGCGCTCCACCTCCATGGCACGGGCGTGCGGGAGCTGAATCCGTAGGGCAGCTCCCGCACGCCCCGCCCGCTCGTGTCACAGCCGGCCACGCCGCCGGTCATGGCCCGCGGGTGACTCCCCGCCCCCCTGGCTCGTTGACCAAGGCCGCACACCTCCGCCCAGCGGCACCCCGCTGAGGAGAGGAGCGGCCATGCAGGAGTGCCCGCCACTGAAGTCGCCACCGAAGTCGGCCCCGCGCCCCGTCCGGAGTGCCGAGGCCGCCCGGGGGAGCCGGTGGACATCCGGAGCGCTGTTCTGGCCGGCGGCGGTAGCCGTGCTCTTCGCCGCCGCCCAACTGGCCTTCGTCGTACCGGGGTCAGGTCTTGGGTGGGACGAGACCGTCTACGTCAGCCAGGCCGGCGGCAACGCCCCTCCCGCATTCTTCAGCGCGCCCCGCGCCCGTGGAATCTCCTACCTGGTGGCCCCCGTGGCGGCGCTCACGACATCCACCACCGCACTGCGGGTCCACCTCGCCCTGCTGTCCGCCGCCGCTCTCTTCCTCGCCCTGCGGGTGTGGCGCAGTGTGCTGCCCGCGCCCGTCCTCGCAGGCGCGGGCGCCCTGTTCGCCGGGTTGTGGCCGACCCTCTTCTACGGCTCGGCGGCCATGCCCAACCTGTGGTGCGCCCTGGGCGCCCTGGCCGCGACCGGCTGGGTGGTGACGGCCATACGCGGTGACGCCGGGCCGTCGGCGGCGGCCGGGGCCGGCGCGGCCGTGGCGCTGGTCGCTCTGATGCGGCCGGCCGACGGCTTCTGGCTCGCACTGCCGCTGGCCCTGGCCGTCACCCAGGTGCCCGGTCGCCGTCCGCCACGTCTGTGCGCCGCACTCGTCGGCGGGCTCGTGGCTGGCTGCGCGCCCTGGGTGGCCGAGGCGTACGCCCGCTACGGGGGTCTCGGTGCCCGGCTGCACCGAGCGGGCGAGATCCAGGGCGGGCTCGGCTGGAACATCGCTGTCGACGACCATCTGCGCGCCCTCGCGGGCCGGACCCTGTGCCGCCCCTGCGACATCGGCTGGGAGAGCCCGGGCACCTCGGTGTGGTGGGTGGCCCTGCCCTTCCTCACGGCCGGCGGGATCGCGGCGGCCCGGCGTGCGGGCCGGGGGTCCGCTGCACTGCTGGCGACCGCGACGGGGGTCTCGATGGCCCTTCCGTATCTGTTCCTGGTCGAATACGCCGCCCCCCGCTTCCTGCTCCCCGCGTACGCCCTGCTCGCGGTGCCGGTCGCCGAATACGTGGCGTACCTCTTCGCCCGGGCACGGCGAGCCCGTCGCCCCGTGGGCGCGGTCGCGCTGACCTTGGCGCTGGCCGCGCATCTGACCGTCCAGCTCTCCGTGCTCAGCCATGTGATCCGCACCAGCCAGGGCACGAGCACGGAGTTCGCCGCGGTCGCCGGGCAGCTGAACCGGCTGGGCCTGCGCTCGCCGTGCGTGGTCAGCGGGGAGAACGCCGTGCCGATCGCCTACTACGCCGGCTGCGCCTCGCGCCAGACCGCCGGGCACGACGCGAGCATCACCCCCGAAGCCCTCCGCGCCCTCGCCCGCCGCGTACCGACGGCCGTCCTGACAGCCGGGGACGGCACGGCAGGCAACGGCACGCCGCCCCCGGCCGACGGCGGCTCCCGGAGCGTCTCCCTGCTGCCAGGACGCCGTGGCACCGCGCCCTACCAGGCCCATCTGCTGCCGGGTCCGGCCGCGGCCACAGATGATCACAGGGCGCGTCTGCCGGAGTGACCGCCCCACGCGTGTTACGAATGCCGGGGCGGCTCGCGGTCCTTTGCGGTCCCACCCGGGCGCCGTCCGAAACGCCCCGGTAATGCTCCGGGCGCGGGAGCTCTCCACGCTCGCTCGGGAATCGTCGGAGCAGCGGACGGAGGCGGTGACGTGGCCGGCACGCCAGCACGCGGACAACGGGCCGAGCACGGTGCGGAGGTGTCCCACCGGACCATCCACGGCTACCGCCGTGCGTACCGGATCGCGGGGGAGGGGCCCGCCATCCTGCTCATCCACGGCATCGGTGACTCCTCCGAGACCTGGGCCGAGGTGATCCCCGAGCTGGCCCGTCACCACACCGTGATCGCCCCCGACCTCCTCGGCCACGGAGCCTCGGACAAGCCGAGGGCCGACTACTCGGTCGCCGCCTACGCGAACGGCGTCCGCGACCTCCTGGGTGTCCTGGGCATCGAACGTGCCACCCTGGTCGGCCATTCGCTCGGAGGCGGTGTGGCGATGCAGTTCGCCTACCAGTACCCCGAACGCACCGACCGGCTCGTCCTGGTGAGCGCGGGTGGCGTGGGACGAGAGGTCAACCCCGTCCTGCGAGCCGTGTCCCTCCCGGGCGCCGACCTGATGCTGTCCACGCTGCGTCTGCCCGGCATGCGCAGCCAGGTCGGCCTCTTCGCACGGCTGATCAGGCTGCTCGACACCGACCTCGGGCAGGACGCGGACGAGCTGCTGGGCCTCGTGGACGCCCTCCCCGACGCAACGTCCCGCAGCGCGTTCATCAGCACGCTGAGGGCGGTGGTCGACTGGCGGGGCCAGGTGGTCACGATGCTGGACCGCTGCTACCTGGCCCAGGGCATGCCCACGCTCCTGCTGTGGGGCTCACGCGACAGCGTCGTCCGCGTGCGCCACGCCTACGCCGCCCACGCGGCCATGCCGGGCAGCCGCCTGGAGATCTTCGAGGGCGCCGGCCACTTCCCCTTCCACAACGACCCCGCCCGGTTCGGCGCGCTGATCGAGGACTTCGTGCGTACCTCGGCCCCGGCCGACTGGAGTCAGGAGCACTGGCGCGAACTCCTGCGCGCCGGCCGTCCGGGCAGCACGGCCGGCGCGGAGGACCCCGCGTTCGGCCGTGCGGTGGGCCGTGGACTGCGGGAGACGACCGAACGCGGCGCCACCTGAGGAGGCGGGCGTCGTACGCCGGTTACGCCTTGCGGGCGACTGCGCACCACATGGGCAGGGTGTCGTCCGTGCTGTCGGACGGCTCGGGACGCCAGCGGGTCAGGGTGACCACGCCCGGCTCCAGGATCTCCAGGCCGTCGAAGAAGCGTTCCACTTCCTTCCGGGTGCGCGGGGTGGCGGAGGCGTGGCTGGCGGCGCGCTCGTTGTAGATCCGCATGGATTCGGCGACTTCGGGGGCCGTGACGTCGGCGGCCGGGTGGGACAGGACCAGATGGCTGCCCGGGGCGAGGCGGTCCAGCAGGCGCCGGACGATGTCCCACGGGTCCTCGGCGTCCTTGATGTACTGCATGATCGCCACCAGCATCAGGCCGACCGGCCGGTCCAGGTCCAGGGTGCGCGAGGCCTCGGCGAGAATCGTGTCCACATCACGCGCGTCGGCCTGTACGTAGTCGGTGTGGCCGTCGGGGCCGCTGACCAGCAGTGCCCGGGCATGGGTGAGCACGATGGGGTCGTTGTCGACGTACACGACCCGCGACTCGGGAGTGGCCCGCTGGGCCACCTCGTGGGTGTTGTCCGCGGCGGGGATGCCGGTGCCGACGTCCAGGAACTGACGGATCCCGGCCGCCGCGAGGTGACGTACGGCGCGGCCGAGGAAGGCCCGGTTGGCCCGGACCGAGGGCACGATCGTCGGGTTCGCCACCGCGGCGAGCTCGGCCGCCTCCTGGTCCACCGGATAGTGGTCCTTGCCGCCCACCCAGACGTTGTAGACACGGGCGGGATGGGCGCTCGTGGGATGGGGCGTGGGCAGCGGGTACTCGTTCATCGCTCGTCACCTCGTGGAGGCCAAAACGGCTCGGTAGGACTCGTGTTCGGCCACGGTACCCCGGGTGATCCACGGGGGGAGCCCGCCGTCCGTGGAAACCACCTGCGTGTTCGGGTGGTCAGTCGTTGCCCCGGTCTCCCAGGATCCTCGCGGTGTGGCCTGCCAGGCCCTGCCTCACCTGCTGGTGTGTCATCTGCTGTTCGCCCAGCAGGTGTTCCACCAGGTCGGCGCGGGTCGCGGCCAGGAGGGCGTGTGCTGTGAAACCGGCGGTGGTGGCGGTGGCCGGAATCTGCTCAAGCATCTCCTCCAGGGCGCCGTGCCACCGCGTGTAGTGCCCCGCGGCGTAGGGGCTGCCGCTGCCCGCCTCCTCCAGGGCCATGGAGAGATGGCGGTTGTCCATCTTGAAGCGGAGCATCGCGTCCAGCAGGGCCGGTACGCGTTCGAGGGGCGGCGTCGACGGGCCGAGGGGGGCCGGGCCCGACTCCACGGCCTCGCGCAGCGGCTGGACACGGGCCTCGTACAGGGCCTGGATCAGTCCCGTGCGGTCGCCGAAACGGCGGAAGAGCGTGCCTTTGCCCACCCCGGCCGCCGCCGCGACCTCGTCCATGGACACGCTGCGCGGGCTGTCGCTCCGCGCGAAGAGGGCGTCGGCCGCTGCCAGCACGGCCTCGCGGTTGCGGGTGGCGTCGGCGCGCTGCTTGCGCTCGGACATGACCTCTCCATTTGCTAACCGGACCGACGGTCCGTATGGTTCCACAGGTAAACGGACTTGCAGTCCACATCTTAGGGGTGATGATTCCGATGAGCGACACCATGAGTCCGGCGGACCTGTACCGCCACAGTCTGCGGCTTCTGCTCGACAAGGACATCGACGGCTGGACCGCTCTGGTCGACGGCGACGCGCTGTTCGAGTTCCCTTACGCGCCGGACGGATTTCCGTCGAGGCTGGAGGGCAGGGAGGCCGTCGCCGCCTACATGCGCGACTACCCGGAATCCATCGACCTGCGCGAGGTCGTGGGGCTGGAGATCCACGAACCGCGGGACCCGGACACGATCATCGCCGAATGGCGTGGAGTGGGCCGCATCGTCGCCACCGGGGCCCCTTACGAAATGCCCTATGTCGCCGTGGTCACCGTCAAGGGCGGCAGGATCACTCGTTACCGCGACTACTGGAACCCGCTCGCGATCATGGGATCCCCCTCCGACGACGCTTTCGCCGACGTCACGTTCTTCGACGCCTCATGAGGAGCGACATGCCCCACCGCACACTGGTCACCGGCGCGACCGGCACCACCGGAAGCCGGGTCGCCAGGCAGCTCACCGGGCGGGGGCACGCCGTCACCCTGGCCTCTCGCACGCCCGGCCCGCCGGACGGTGCGCGGACCGTGCACTTCGACTGGTACGACACCGCCACCCATGGCCCCGCGCTGCACGGGGTCGACCGCGTGTATCTCCTACCGCCGGTCGGTGACCCCGAGCCGGTCACCGTCATGCGGCCCTTCCTGGAGCAGGCCCGTGCCGCAGGGGTGAGGCGGGTGGTGCTGCTCAGCTCTTCGGCCATTCCCCTCGGGGGGCCGGTAGTGGGGCAGGTCCACGGGCTGCTGGCCGACGGGATGTTCGAGGAGTGGGCCGTCCTGCGGCCCTCCTGGTTCATGCAGAACTTCACCGGCCGGCATCTGCACGGCGGGAGTCTGCGTACGGACGGCGTGATGGCGAGCGCGACGGGCGACGGCCGCGTCGGCTTCGTCGACGCCGAGGACATCGCGGCCGTCGCGGTGCGCGCGCTCACCGATGCGGTGGCGCCCGACACGGATCTGGTCATCACCGGCCCCGGGGCGCTGAGTTACGACGAGGTGGCGGCCCTCGTCGCCGAGGCCTCCGGGCGGCCCGCCGCGCACCGGCGCCTCACGTACGGGCAGATGTGTGACCATCTGGTCGCCGAAGGTGTCCCGGCGGAGTTCGCGGCCGTGCTCGCCGGTCTGGACCTGGCCATCGCGGAGGGTGCGGAGGATCGCGTCACCGATACGGTCGAGCGGATGACGGGCAGGCCCGCCCTCAGTTTTCGTGCGCATGTGGCGGCGGTGACGTGGCCGGAGGGCGGGCGGGCTCCTCGGTAGGGCGGTCCTCGGTGGGACTGCCCTCGGTGGGGCGCTCCCCGGAAGGGCGGGGCACCGAGGCTGCGGCGGACGGCCTGACCAGCCGGTGCTGGGCGAGGCAGGCGACCACGAGTGTGGCGCCGAGCACCGGCCAGGCGAACGGGCCCACGCTCACGGCGGCCCCGACGACGACGGGGCCGAGGCTGCGCTGCGTGGACTGGGCCAGACCGTGCAGTCCGAGATAGGCGCCCTGCGCTTCCCCGGGCGCGAGCGCGATGGAGAGCTCCCAGGACGAGATCGAATGCAGGATCTCGGCGATCGTGAAGGCGGTGGCAGCGAGCAGGACGGCTGCGGTGGCGAACCAGGGACCGCCGCCGGCCGACGCGGCGAGCGCCACGCCGCCCGTCAGGAAGGCGGCGCCGATCGGGACGAGCAGCCGGCGGGCGGCCGCCCGCGTCTCGCCGAAGCGGGACAGGGGTACCTGGAGTGCGATCACCAGCACGCTGTTGAGGACGAGGATCAGCGGCGCAAGACCGACCGGCGCGTCGGTGGCATGGACGATCCACAGCGGAAATCCGACCTGGAGGATGCTGTCGTCCAGGAACAGCCAGATCTCCGACCCGGTGAACGCGAGGTAGCGGCGGTCCCGCCAGGGAGTCGCCGGGCGGACAGAGGAACCGGAGAGGGTGCGGTGGGTGTCGGTGGCGGAGGCCTGCCCGGCGACGACGCGGCTGGGAGCCTTCGGTTCCGCGCACCGCAGGGTGAGGACCCCGATGATCGCGTACGAAGCGACGTTGGCGAGCAGCAGCGCCTGGTAGGCGGCGGTGCTTCCCACGGTGAGCGCGGCGGCGGCCCCCGCGGCTCCCACGGCCCACCCGATGTTCGCTGCGGTCCGCTGGATCGCCTGGTAGCGGATGCGCTGGGGGCCGGCGACCCGCGCGGCGAACAACTTGGTCAGGACACTCGACGCACGGTCCGGCAGGGCGCCCAGCGCCGAGAACAGGACCAGCAGTGCGTAGTCGTCCGTCGTGAGCAGGGCCAGCAGGGCCGCGCCCCGCGCGAGTTGGGCGGCCAGCAGGACGCGGGTCACGGGAAAGCGGTCGGCCAGCCGCCCCGCGAGCGGCGGTCCGGCTATGCCGAGAATGCCGGACAGCCCCATCAGGACACCGATCTGGGCGACCGTCAGGTGGGCGACGTAGAGGAAGTAGAGCGTGGCCGCTCCCGTCCACAGGCCGGTGCCGATCTTGTCGATGACCGCGACCACCAGCATGCGCCGCCCGTCACGGCCACCCGGTACGGCCAGGCGCCGGGCGAACGGCACGCGGCTCGGCGTCTGTTCCATCAGGACCCCCCTTGACAGATATTTTGTATCGGTACAAACTCTGTTCTGTGGCAGAACAATATGGGATCGTGGGCGGTACGGCTAGAGAGATTTCGGCGTCCGTCGAGAGCCGGGTGGCCGACGGCACGCTGCGGCCGGGAGCCTCGCTGCCTCCCGTTCGGCGTCTCGCCGAGGCGCTGGGTGTCAGCGCCGGGACCGTCGCGGCGGCCTACAAGGAGCTGCGCGGGCGCGGGGTGGTGGTGACCCTGGGACGCGGCGGCACAGTGGTGGCGTCCGCCCCTGCCGTCACCTCGCGGCGGCCCCCCAAGGTGCCCGCAGGGCTGCGTGACCTGGCGGGCGGACACCCCGACCCCGCCTGCCTCCCGGTGCTGACCCCGCCCGCGAGCCTGGGACCCGTGGCCGGATCGCACCGTGCGGCCCCGCGGTTCGCCGAGCTGGAGGACGCGGTCCGTACCTGGTTCGCCCGCGACGACGTGCCCACCGGATCGGTGACGTTCGCCCACGGCGCCCTGGACTGCATCGCCAGACTGCTCTCCACCGAGCTCAGACCCGGCGACGCCGTGGCCGTGGAGGACCCCGGCTTCCATCATCTCCTCGACCTCGTACCGGCCTTGGGTCTGCGCATGCTGCCGGTCGCGGTCGACGACGAGGGCATCCGCCCGGAGGCCCTGCGCACCGCGCTGCGCGCGGGGGCCCGGGCCCTGGTGTGCAGCCCCCGAGGACAGTGCCCGCTCGGCGCGCGCTTCACCCCGGACCGCCGGGACGCACTCCTGACCGTGCTGGGCGACTTCCCCGACGTACTGGTCGTCGAGGACGACCACAACGCGGAGATCGCCGGCGCGGACGCCGTATCCCTCGCATCCGGCGGACTGCCCCGCTGGGCCCATGTGCGTACGGTGTCCAAGCACCTCGGGATCGACCTGCGCTGGGCCGCCCTCGCCTGCGACCCCGTCACCCTCGCGCGTCACGACGGACGGATGCTGCTCACCTCCGGCTGGGTCAGCCATATCCTCCAGGTGACCGTCGCGGATCTGCTGACCGACCCGGCCGTCACCCGGCTCGTGGCGGAGGCCGCCCGCACCTACACCACCCGCCGCGAAGCCCTGGGTGCGGCGCTGGCGGAGCACGGCATCGCGTTCCACGGGATGAGCGGCCTCAACGCGTGGGTCCCGGTCAGGGACGAGTCCGCCGTCGTCAACGCCCTGCGTACCCGCGGCTGGTGGACCGCGGCCGGCACCCGCTTCCGCATCGCGTCCCCGCCCGGGGTGCGGGTCACCACCGCCACCCTCACCCCGGCCGAGTCCGTACGCTTCGCCGGTGACTTCGCCGACGCGCTGGCGGAGTCACAGGTGGTCTACGGGGGATAGGCGCACGTTCAACCGGCGCTCCCGGCAGGAGGCCGGGCTCACGCCCATGCAGTGACTCGCCCAGCAACACCTCGACAGGGAACGGCGGTTGCTGGATGGGACCGACCTGCCGGTCGACCGGATCGCCGCCGACGCCGGATTCGGGACCGGCGCCGCGCCACGACAGCACTTCCGCGTGACACTGGGGGTGTCGCCGCGCGCGTACCGCCGCACGTTCAGGGGTGGTGCGGGTGCCTAGAATTGACGGTGTGTCAGGCGACGGGCGGGGTGCGGATGGCGGCGATGTCGAACTGCAGACGGAGCCTCTCGCTGACCATGGCGCCGCCCTCGGCCAGGCGGGCGTTGTAGGTCAGACCCCAGTCGGAACGGTTGATGGTGGTGGTCCCGTCGAACCCGACGCGCTCGTAGCCGAAGGGGTCGGTGACGTAACCGATGTACGTGAGGTCCAGGATCACGGGCCGGGTGGTGCTCCGGATGGTGAGGTCGCCGGTCATGCGGTAGACGTCCTTGCCGATGAGCTGTACGGCGGTGCTCGCGAAGCTGATGTGCGGGTGCTTCGCGGCGTCCAGGAAGTCGCGGCCGATCAGATGCGCGTCACGCTGCTCGACACCGGTGTCGACGCTCGCGGTGGCCAGGGAGATCTCCGCCCTGGACCGCGCGGGGTTGCGCCCGTCGAAGTAGAGGCGGCTCTCGTACTCCAGGAACGCGCCACGCACCGTCGTCACCATGGCGTGCCGGACGGAGAAGCCGATCCTGCTGTGCGCGGGGTCGATCATCCACTCCCCGGTGAGGGCCGCCAGGCCGGGATCGGGGAGAACCGCAGCAGTTGCGGCCGCAGGGGCGGAGGAGGGCTCCTCCATGGGGGGCTCCTGGCGACGGAGCAGGGAGCTGCGGCTGAAGAGGTTCATAAGGCATGTAGTTACCCGCGCGTAAGCAGCGCCCGCAAGCCATGATCAACGAACCCGACCATCCCGGAGCGAACCTTCACACGGTGAACGGCCTGTCAGGTCAGGAGGGCCGAAAAGGCAAAGGCAAGGAGAGCTCTCCTTGCCGCTGTCAGGATATAGCGCACAGGGGGGCTTGCGGCAAGGCCCCGGTCCTGGCGCACAACCGTCGGCCAAGCCCACCACCTGCACGAACGCGGCATCACAGAGGTGGGCGCGATGGGCCACGGCTGTCTCGGAGGCATCACGGTGAACGATCGGTATGTGTGGGGGATCTATCGACGGCCTCGTTCGCCGGCCAGCAGGACTACCTGAACGTCGTGGGGCCGACGGCGGTCCTCCAGCACATCAGCCGGTACTGGGCCTCACTGTTCACCGAGCGGGCCGTGATCTACCGCCGACGGAACGGGACCGACCACCGTACGGTCCGGATGGCCGTGGTCGTGCAGCAGATGGCCCTCCCGCAGGCGTCCGGCATCCTCTTCAAGGCCGACCCCTGGACGGGGCCACGCGGATGATCCGGGACGGGCAGCGGATCCGCGTGCACGGAACGGGCGGGTACGTCGAGCCAGCGGGTGCCGCTGTCAGGGCGTCCGGGGGCGGCGCTCAAATGCGTTGCCGTGTCCGAAGAGCAGCTGATAGTTCTCTGCACCATGGACATCACCCGCATCCCCGCCGAGCCCGACGCAACCACGGCCGTCGGCGCGGTCATGGCAGAGCTGGCCGGCCTCGGGAGCCGGTCCTTCGCACTGCCAGCCGACGCCGACCTGAGTCCCGTGCTGCCCGAGAGCGGGGGCGTGCCCACGGTCTGGGTGACGGCGGGCGGGGCCTCCGTGGAGCAGGGCGTCGTGCTCTACGTCCACGGCGGCGGGTTCGAGCACCGTATGCCGGAGCTGATGAACCTGACGGCTCATCGGATCTCGCAGGCAACCGCCCGCCCCACACTGGTCGTTCACTACCGCCTGGCCCCGGCCGACCCCTACCCGGCTCCACTGGACGACGTCCTCGCCGTCTACCGGAGCCTGCTCGACCAGGGGGTGCCCGCGGCGAAGATCGTCATCTTCTCGGAGTCCTCCGGTGCCACCCTGTCACTGTCCGCCCTCCTGGCCCTGAAGGAGTCCGGCACCGCCCTCCCGGCCGCCGTTATCGCCAACTCCGCGATCACCGATCTCACCCTGTCCAGCCGGTCCATCGACGACAACGCCGCCCACGACTCAGGTGTCGACCGCACCATGCTCACCCGCCTCATCGGCCAGTACCTCGCCGACGCCCGCCCCGACCTGCCCCCGCAGTCGCCGATCCACGGTGCCCTCGACGGCCTCCCGCCGCTGTTGCTGACGGTCGGAGCGGCGGAGGCACTGCTGGACGACACCCTGCGTTTCGCACAGGAGGCATCGGCCGCCGGAAGCAAGGTGTCGGTCGAGGTGTACGAGGCGATGCCGCACGTCTTCCAGCTCACGATCCTGTCCGAGCGGAACCCGACGGGCCGACGGCTGCTGCGGGGCCTGACGCGGTGGGTCGCCGACTCGTAGTGCGCGACCGCGCCCGCCGGCCCGACGAGGGGAGGAGCCGCGCCGGTTCGCGCCGGTCACGAAGGCCGAGGCCAAGGACTCGTCGAAGGCCCGGCGGCAGCCCGGACTACCGGGAGCCCGCCGCAGGGCGCGACTTGTAGAAGGACTCTTCCAGGTAGGCGGCGGCGTGCGGCTGGTAGGGCTCCTCCAGGTAGGCGGCCTCGTCCTCGTCGAGTTCGACGTCCACCGCGGCGACCGCGTCGGCCAGCTGGGCCGGCTTGGTGACCCCGACGATGGGTGAGGTCACCGCCGGGTTGCGCATGACCCAGGCCAGGGCGACCTGGGCCGGGGACAGACCCCGCCTGCCCGCGATCTCGTGGACGCGCTCGGCCACCGCCTGGTCCTCGTCGCGGTAGAGGATCTTGCCGCCCTCGTCGGTCTCGGCACGCGCCGTGGCGGTGTCCCGGACCCGCGTCAGCCTGCCCCGCGCCAGCGGGCTCCACGGGATCACGCCGATGCCCTGGTCGGCGCAGAGCGGGAGCATCTCCCGCTCCGCTTCTCGGTGGATGAGGTTGTAGTGGTCCTGCATCGACACGAACCGGGTCCAGCCGTTCAGGTCGGCCAGGTACAGGGCCTTGGCGAACTGCCAGGCGTACATGGAAGAGGCTCCGATGTAGCGGACCTTCCCGGACTTGACCACGTCGTGCAGCGCTTCGAGGGTTTCCTCGATCGGGGTGTCGTAGTCCCAGCGGTGGATCTGGTACAGGTCGATGTAGTCGGTCCCCAGTCGCTTCAGGGAGGCGTCGAGCTCCGCGAAGATCGCCTTGCGGGACAGCCCGGCGCCGTTCGGGCCGGGACGCATCCGCATCCAGACCTTGGTGGAGAGAACGACCTCCTCGCGCCGGGTGAAGTCCTTGACGGCCTGGCCGACGATCTCCTCACTGCTTCCGGCGCTGTACCCATTGGCCGTGTCGAGGAAGTTGACGCCGGCGTCGAGGGCCTGCCTGATGATGTCCCGGCCGGCGTCCACGCCCAGCGACCAGGGCTCGCCGCCCCGGTCCGGCTCTCCGAAGCTCATGCAGCCGAGGGTGATGGCGGAGACTTCCAGGCCGGTCGTTCCGAGCTTGATGTATCGCATGCATCCGAAGCTAGGAGTTGGAGCGCTCTCCAACGCAAATTCGGCAAAGCGGCTGTGCCTTCGGCGAAGAGGCGGAGACGGAAGTCCCGGCCGGATACGTGACCGTGGCGCACGGCGTTGCTGCGGAGCCGGGCGACGGTCAGCGTCAGTGCATCGTGCGCGTCGGTTCCGTTCGGGATGCCCCAGGCGTCCAGGCGCTCGCCGGCCGGGCGCCGCGCGAGCCGGGCGCGAATGAACGGCTCGTTGCGGTCCCCGAGTGGACGGATCGGTGCGGTCGGTTGTCAGCTCTTCTTCAGTTCTTCTTCAGCTCCTCTGCGAGCATCACCAGGATGCCGCTGGGGCCGCGGACGTATGTGAGCTTGTAGACGTCCTCATAGGTCGCCACGCCACGCAGTGGATGGCACCCGTGCTTCGCCGCTGTCTCGAGGGCCTTGTCGATGTCGTCGACGGAGAAGGCGACGCGATGCATGCCGATCTCGTTGGGGCGGGTGGGCTTCGACTCGATCGCTTCGGGGTGGATGTACTCGAAGAGCTCAAGGCGACCGTGCCCGTCCGGCGTCTGGAGCATCGCAATTTTTGCGTGATTGCCATCAAGGCCGACGGCGGTGTCGGTCCACTCACCACTGACCGTGTCACGGCCGATGACCGTGAGGCCGAGGTCGGTGAAGAAGGAGACGGTGGCTTCGAGGTCGCGAACGGCGATGCCGACGTTTTCCAGTCTGATGGCCATGTGCTGGATGCTACCGAGCCGCGACGCCGCCGAAGAGGGGCGACTCGCACCGCGAGGGTGGCCGGTGGCACGTCACCGGCTGCCCGCCGCCTCGTCCGTGGACACGGTCGAGGCACGCTCAGGCAGGTGGCCAGCTGTGGAGGGCTGCGTCCGCGACCCGTTGGAGTTCGTCGCGGGTGGCGCCCGTGGCCGCCTGGACCGCGATGCCGTTCGCCATGGTCATGAGGTAGCGGGCCAGGGTGTCCGGGTCGGCACCCGCGGGCAGGTCGCCTTCGTCGATGGCTTGTCGGAAGCGGTCACGAAGATGTGCCCGGTTGTCGTCGCGCCATGCGGCGAGCGCTTCACCGGCACCCGGTCCGAGGTGGCCCTCGGCCAGGAAGCCCTGGACGCCGAGGCATCCAGCCGGGCAGCCCGCCCGGGTCGAGGCGTCGATGGAGCCGGTGAGGTAGGCGGCGGCCACCTCCCTGGCGGTGGGCTCCCGCAGTGCGCGGGTGCTGTAGGAGGCAGGGCCCTCGGCGTAACGTTCCAGGGCCTTCCGGAAGAGGTCCTCCTTGTTGCCGAAGGCCGCGTACATGCTGGTCTTGGTGATTCCCATGGCGCGGGTCAGGTCGGTGAGGCTGACGCCGTCGTAACCGTGCTCCCAGAAGACGACCATGGCCCGCTGCAGGGCCTCATCGGCGTCGAAGCCCCTCGGCCGGCCGATCGGTGCCCTGCGCGTCTCTTCCACGCCACCCATCCTACCCCTTCTGTACCGAGTGGAACGGAAGTGCTACGGTCGAGTTCTGTTCCGGTCGGAACAGAAAGAGGAGGCGGTTGGGCATGGGAACACTCGAAGGTATGACGGCTGTCGTCACCGGCGGCGGAACGCGGGGGATCGGCCGGGCCGCGGCGGCACGGCTGGCGGCCGAAGGGGCGCACGTGTTCATCACCGGTCGGCGTGAGGCCGAGCTGAAGGATGCCGTCGAGTCCATCGGCTCCGCGGTCACCGCGGTGCCGGGTGACATCACGAACGCGGCGGATCTGGACCGGCTGTACGGCGCGGTACGTGAGCGGGGGCGTGGCCTGGACGTACTGTTCGCCAACGCGGCCACCGCCTCGTTCGCGACACTGGAGCAGACCGCCGGGGAGGATTTCGACCGCATCTTCGAGGTCAACGTCAAGGGAACGTTCCTGACCGTGCAGAAGGCGCTGCCGCTCCTCAACGACGGCGCCTCGGTCATCCTGAATGCCTCCACGGCCGCCGACAACGGCACACCGGCGTTCGGGGCGTACGCGGCGTCCAAGGCCGCCGTCCGGTCCTTCGCGCGGACCTGGGCCAATGAACTCAGCGGCCGGGGTATTCGTGTCAACGCGGTCTCACCCGGGCCGATCGACACCTCCGGCATCACCGAACTCGTCGGCGAGGAGAACTCGGCCGCGTTCAAGGCGGACGTCGGTGCCAAGGTCGCGATCGGCCGGGTCGGACGCCCGGAGGAGGTCGCCGCCGCAGTGGCTTTCCTCGCCTCGGCGGACAGCACCTACATGCTGGGCGCCAACCTGTACGTCGACGGCGGCGAGAATCAGATCTGACGTGGGGAGAGCCTGACGGTGGCTGAGACCGCCTCAGGGCTCGACGTGGAGCTCGGGAGGGGCTTCTCATGAAAAGCCCCTCCCGTGGACGGGTGAGGTCGGCGACCCGGGTGGGGTCACCGCTCTCCCGGCCTCACTCCACTCGGTGTGTCAGCCGCCGACGTTGACGTCGATGCAGGCGTAGAACGCGTTGTCGGTGTCGGCGACGTTCCACACGGCGAGCACCTTCTGCTGCCCGGTGAGGCCGCCGAAGTCGACGTCGTGGTTCACCACGGCGCCCGGCTTCGCGCCACCGTCGTCGAACACCGCGATCTGCTGACCGCCGGCGTAGTACTCCCAGGTGCTGGTGGAGTGCTGAGCGGTGAGCTTCCAGGAGAACGTGGCGTTCTTCGGGACCGAGGTGACGGCCCAGCCCTTGCTGTCGTCGTCCAGCTCCGAGAAGCGGCTGTTCCCGCCGCTGCAGCTGGTCAGGCCCTTGGGTCCTTCCACGCTCTGGGGCTCGTAGGTGATGTCCCCGCAGGACACGGTCCCCGCGGCGCACTGAGCCTGCCGGCTGGGGGGATCCGAGATGTAGCCGTGGGCGCTCGCCGAACCTGCCGGCAGGCTGATGGCGATGACGGGGGCCAGGGCCGCACCGATCAGTGCCGCTGTCTTCCTACTGGCGTGCATACGTACTCCTTCACATCAGGCCGGCCGGGGCGTGTGCGGTCGTATGTGGGGGTGACCGCACATGCCGGGGTACGGCCTCCGGGTGGGGTCCAAGAGGCGCGAAGGTCCACGCGCACTCACCGTCCTCGTCGGCGCACGGAGACGCCGAGTGGGGCCAACTCCGCAAGCGGAGCGGTGAGTTCTTTGGTATAGACCATACAAGTCGACGTGTTCGTGTCAACCTCTCTCGCGGCATGCGTCTGCATGCTCGCGAACCTTTGGCGGGTCCGCTTCTGCGAAAGGGGGCGTTGGGTGAGGAACCTTGCGAGAAGGCGGGTGGTGGCCTCGCTGTCGGCCTCGGCGGGGTGACGCGGAAGCTCCCGCGGGATGGGGGCCGGGGTGGCGCTGGTCGCGGTGAGGACCCAGGCGCGGTCGGAGCTGGCTAACCTATTGGCGGAAGGGGAGTGCACACGATGGAGGCAGGGCCGGCCGATGGCGGTCAGCGGGACGGGCAGGGTTCGCGGCGTCGCCGGGAGATCGTGGCCGCGGTCCAGCGATTGCTCGGCGAATGGGGCAGCTCCGAACGGCTGACGATGCGGGCGGTCGCCAAGGAGGTGGGCATCTCCGCTCCGAGTATCTACCTGCACTTCCAGGACAAGACGGCGCTGGTATGGGCGGCGCTGGAGGACCGCTACGGTGAACTGGCCGCCCAGATGGCTGCTGCGGCCCTGGCCCGCGGTGACGGGGATCCGCGGGGCCGGGTCCGGGCGCAGGCGCACGCGTACTGCCGGTTCGCCCTGGGCAGTCCAGGCCATTACCGGCTCATGTTCGAGGTGCATCAGCCGGCGGCGGACCCGAGCAGGATCGGCGCCCACCCCGCCCGCCAGGTTTCCGCCGGTCTGCGCGCAGGCCTGCGCGGCTGTGCGGAGAACGGGTTCGGCCTGTCGCTGCCGGTGGAGCAGGCGGCGCAGACGCTGTGGGCCGGTCTGCACGGCATGGTCTCGCTGCACCACAGCCTCTATCGCGACGAGTCGTCGGAGGACCTGGTCCTGCAGCTCGCCGACGGCCTGGTCGACTCGCTCGTGGCCCGCGCGCCCGGCATTCCTTTCCTCGTCGCAAGCGGATCCGAGACCGAGGCGTCGCGCAGGATCAGGGCGCTCAGGAGCGCCCCGGGGCCGGACGGTCCGCAGCCGTAACGGGATGCGCCGCCCCTCGGCGGGGGAGCGGCGCCCGGTCGTGCGCCCCGTGTACACACTTCCTTCACGCCGCCAACATCCGTTTCCTTGGGGCTGGTTGCTGCTCCGTATGCGCAGGAGTACAGTCGCCGCTGAACTAAGTTAGGTGCTTAGGGCAACCATATGGCACCTGACCCGCGTCGCCCGTGGCAGCGGGCTGGACGGAAGTGGATCCCCCCATGGACATCTCCATCGACTTCGACAAATGCTGCGGTGCCGGTCAGTGCGTGCTGGCGGCGCCGGAGGTCTTCGACCAGCGGGACGAGGACGGCGTCGTGGTCCTGCTCGACGACAACCCGCCGGCCGAGCAGGCCGAGAACGTGATCCAGGCCGCGGCGGTCTGCCCGGCCGCCGTGATCCAGGTGCGCGTGTGAGTGCCGAAACCGCGGCCGCGACTCCGTCGCGGGTCGCCGTGGTCGGCGCTTCCGCGGCCGGACTGAGTGTCGTGGAAGGACTGCGGCGCGAGGGCTACACCGGATCGCTCACGCTGATCGGCGAGGAGAAGCACCTGCCCTACGACCGGCCGCCGCTGTCGAAGCAGCTGCTGTCCGGCGTCTGGGACACCGACCGGCTCCACCTGCGCGGCGAGGACGACCTTCAAGCCCTCGACCTGGAGCTGAAGCTGGGACAACCGGCTACCGCCCTGGACACCGCCGCCGGCCAGGTCGTCCTGGCCGACGGCACTGTCGTCGGTTACGACGCCCTGGTGGTGGCCACCGGCACGCGGGCCCGGCGCCTGCCGGGCACCGAATCGGTGCGCGGGGTGCACGTCCTGCGCACGCTGGAGGACGCGCTCGCGCTGCGCGAGGATCTGGGGGCCAGGCCGCATCTGGTCGTGGTCGGCGGCGGCTTCGTCGGCGCCGAGGCCGCCGCCGTGGCCCGCCGCCTGGGCTGCGAGGTCACCCTTGTCACCGACACCGCCCAGCCGATGGGCGACGCCCTCGGCGACGAGCTGGGCGCCCTGCTGCGCACCGTCCACCAGGAACATGGCGTACGGATCGAGACCGGGGCCCGCGTCGACGAGGTCCTCACCGACGGCGGGCGGGCGAGCGGGGTGCGTCTCGCCGACGGCCGCTCGCTGACCGCGGACGCCGTCCTGGTCGGTATCGGAGCCCGGCCGAACACCGAGTGGCTGACCGGCAGCGGCGTTCCGGTCGGCAACGGGGTGGAGTGCGACGCCACCCTGTACGCCGGATCCGGGGTGTGGGCAGCGGGTGACGTCGCCTGCTGGCTCAATGCCCGTACCGGTGAACCGTGGCGCATCGAGCACCGCACCAACGCCGCTGAGCAGGGTCTGGCCGTCGCCCGCAACATCCTGGCCGGCCCGGAGCGGGCTGTCGCGTTCGACCCGCTGCCCTACGTGTGGTCCGACCAGTACGACCTGAAAATCCAGATCTACGGCCGGACCCGCGGCGCCGACGAGGTCCGCATCGTCGAAGGCAGCACCGCCGAGCGCAAGCTGGTCGCCCTCTACGCCAGAAACGGCCGGATCAGCGCGGCGGTCGGCATCAACATGGTCCGGGCCCTGCGCGGCTACCGGGCACAGGTCGCCGCGGCGGCCCCCCTTCTCACCGGGAGTGCGGCATGAGCGAGACCCTCAGGGCCGGAGTGGTCGGCCTGGGCATGATCGGCGGCGGGGTCGCCGTCAGTCTGGCCCGCAGCGGACGCGTCCCCGCGGTCCACGACGTCCGCCCCGACGCCGCCGCGGACCTGGCCGGTGTGCCCGATCCGCTCGGCTCGCCCGCCGAGGTGGCCGAGGTGTCCGACGTCGTGATGGTCGCGGTGGTCGACGCCGCCCAGGCACGCGAGGTCATCGGCGGCGAGGACGGACTGTTGCGGGCAGCCCGGCCCGGCCTGACCGTCGTGCTGCTCGCCACGGTCGCCCTGCCGGTCGTCCACGAACTGGCCGCGCTCTGCTCCGAGTCCGGTGCGGGCTTCCTCGACTGCGGGGTGACCCCGGGCGACCAGGCCGCCGAGAACGGCATGGTCGCCATCCTCGGCGGAGAGCGGAGCATCGTGGACGTGGCGCTGCCCGTCCTCGAGGACTGGGCGAAGAAGGTGGTGCACTGCGGTCCGTCCGGCGCGGGTATGGCCACCAAGATCGCCCGCAACGTCGTCACCTACGGCAGTTGGCGCACGGTTGCCGAGGCCGCGGCACTGGCCCGTGCCGCAGGTGTGGACCCCGCCCGGCTCGCCGAGGTGATCGACGCGGCCGACCCCGAGGGCCGCACGCTGCTGCAACTGCTGCGCATGCAGGACGCCGACGGGGTGCTGCCCGAAGCCGTCGGCCGGCAGATCGAACCGTTGATGACCAAGGACCTCGTTGCCGCCCGGGACCTCGCCGCCGCCCTCGGCGTCCAGGCGCCCCTCGTCGAGACGGTACGCACCCAGGCCCGCCGCACCCTCCAGCTGGAGGCCGATGTGGCGCCAACCCCGGCACCCGCGAAGGACGACGCCCACGCCTACGGACTGCACATGATGGACCAGGCGTACGGCCCCGGTTTCAGCACCGCCATCCAGGACGCCGACGACCCCTTCAGTACCGAGACCGTCGACTACCTCTTCGCCCAGGTGTGGGGCCGCGCGGGCCTGTCCGTCCGCGACCGTCGGCTGCTCACCCTCGGCGTCGCCGCCACCGTCGCCCGGCCCGAACTCGTGCAGGTCATCGCCAATGGCGCGCTGGTCAACGGCGAGCTGAGCGCGGAGCAGCTCCGCGAGGCCGTCCTGCACCTGGCCGTCTACACCGGCTGGTGCAAGGCCACGGCCACCCACACCGGCGTCACCGCCGCGATCGACGCGCACAGCGCCACCCAGCCCCCCACCACCCAGCCCCCCACCCTCGCGCAGGAGCAGCAGTAATGACCGAGATCCTCGTCAACCAGCCCGTCACCCGCGATCCTGGCGCCCCTCTCGACCCGCCGGCCGAGTACACCGGACTGCGGGAGGACCAGCCCATCGTCAAGGTCCGCTTCCCCAACGGCTCGACCGGCTGGCTCGTCACCCGTTTCGAGGAGGGCAGCCAGGTCTTCACCGACCCGCGGCTCAGCGCCAGGCGCCCGCGCCACGACACGCCTGAAGGCGAGGTCGCCGAGGCTGGTGAGGACGCCCCCTTCGACGCGGGCTTCGTGATGATGGACGAGCCCGAGCACGGCGCCTACCGCCGCCTGCTCACGGCCCGCTTCACCCCCAAGGCCGTGCAGAACAAGCTCCAGCCCTACCTCGACAAGATCGTCGACGAGCACCTGGACGCCATCGCCGCGGGCCCCGAGACCTTCGACTTCGTCCAGGCCATGGCGCTGCCCATCCCGTGCCTGGTGATCTGCGAACTGCTCGGCGTCCCCTACAAGGACCGCGACGGCTTCCACGAGGCCACCGTCGATCTCATGGACATGGCCAAGAGCCGCGAGGAACGCGACAAGGGCGCCCACTGGCTCATCGACTACATCACCAAGCTCGTCGCCGACAAGCGCAGCACCGGCGCCACCGACGGCATCCTCGCCGAACTCATCAACAAGGCCGACGGCGACGACGCGGCGCTGACCGAGAAGCAGCTCATCGGCCTGGGCGTGCTGCTGCTGTTCGCCGGACACGACACCACGGCCGCCATGATGGGCCTGTCTGCCCTCACCCTGCTCACCCACCACGGGCAGCGCGAGCAGATGCTGGCCCACCCGGAGAAGATGGGTACCACGGTCGAGGAGCTGATGCGCTACCTCACCATCGTCCAGTTCGGCCTGGGCCGCGTGGCCAAGGAAGACCTCGAACTTGCGGGCGCGCAGGTGAAGAAGGGCGATCTCGTCGTCGTCGCGATGAACGCCGCCAACCGCGACCCGCGCGCCTTCCAGGACCCCGACACCCTCGACATCGACCGCAAGATGGCCCGCCACATGGGCTTCGGCTACGGCGTCCACGCCTGCCTCGGCCAGAACGTCGCCCGCGCCGAACTCAGAACAGTCCTGCCCAAGCTCTTCCAGCGCTTCCCCGACCTGCGGCTCGCCACCCCGCTGGAGGAAGTCCCCATGGACTTCACCGGCACCAACTACGGCGTCCGCAAGCTCATGGTCACCCGCTGACCCAGCCCCCGGCCCGGGCAACGTTCCCCGGAGCGCCTTGCGCCTTCCCCCGATGGACAGCGCGCTCCGGGGAGCGGTCCCGGCCGCGGCATGACCCCACGTCTTTCGTAGCGAAGGAGTTCCCCCATGGCTGTCTCCTCCGAACACGCCCCCGCCTTCCCACTGCAGCGTGGATGCCCCTTCTCCCCGCCCGAGGACGCCACGGCCTTCCGGGAGAGCGGCCGGCCGCACCGGGTGACGATCTGGGACGGCAGCACGCCCTGGCTGATCACCCGGCACGACCACATCCAGCAGCTCCTCGGGGCGGTCGGCAAGATCAGTGCGGACGTCACCGACCCCGGCTTCCCCAACACCAGCGACGCCCAGCCCGCCGTCGAGGGCAACATCTTCTTCCGCAAGGACGGCACGGAACACCTCCCGGTACGTCGCATCCTCAACCCGGACTTCACCGCCAAACGCTCCGAAGCGCTGCGCCCGCGCATCGCCGAACTCGCCGACCGGCTCCTCGACGACGTGCTCGCCATGGACGGACCCGTCGACCTCGTCGAGCACTTCGCGCTGGCCCTGCCCACCGTCGTGATCTGCGAAGTCCTCGGCGTCCCCTACGAGGACAGCCCCACCGTGCACGAGTCCTCGAAGAAGATGGTGCAGCTCACCATCGCGCAGGACGAGAAGGTGGCCGCGCACCGCGCGCTGCACGAGCTGTTGGCCCGCCACATGGAGGCCAAGCGCTCCCGCCCCGACAACGGACTGCTGTCCCGTCTGGTGAACACGCACGTCGACGACAAGGGCGACCTGACTTTCGAGGAAGCTGTGGGGCTCGGCGTCCTCGTGATCGGCGCCGGGCACGAGACCACCGCCAACATGATCGCCCTGGGGATCCTCGCGCTCCTGCGCGAACCCGCACAGCGCGACATCCTGCTGTCCGACCCGGCGGCGTACGCCTCGACCGCGGTCGAGGAGATGATGCGCTACTGGAGCATGGTGCAGACCGAACCGCGCCGCGTCCTGACCGAGGACATCGAGGTCGGCGGCGTACTGCTGAAGGCCGACGAGGGCATCATCTGCAACCTGCCCGCCGCCAACCGGGACCCCCTGGTCTTCGCCGACCCCGAACGCCTGGACATCACCCGCAGCGAGCGCAAGCACATGGGCTTCGGCTACGGCGTGCACCAGTGCCTGGGCCAGAACCTCTCCCGGGTCGAGATGCAGGTGGCCTGGCCCAAGCTGTTCGAGCGGATCCCGGGCCTGCGGCTCGCCGTCGACGAGAGCGAACTGCACTTCCACGACGACGCCCTCACCTACGGAGTCGAGACCCTGCCGGTGACCTGGTGAACACCCACGACGCACCGGGCCCGGACCACGCGCCGGGCCCGGCACACACAGCGGGCCCGGACCACTTCGCCCACCTCGCCACGGCCGGCCGCGCCACGCAGGCCGAGGTCATGCGCGTACCGGAGGAGGCAGTCCGCAGCGAGCCCGGGTCGCTCAGCGACCTGGCGACCAAGGTCGTCTTCGGTGACCTGTGGAACAGGCCGGGACTGAGTGTCCGCGAGCGGCGCATCATCACGCTCACGGTCCTGGCCATGCTCCAGTCCCACCAGATCCACGGACACTTGCACGTCAAGGCCGCCCTGGACAGCGGTGACCTGACCGAGGCCGAACTCCGGGAAGTCGCCGTGCAGATCGCCTACTACGCCGGCTGGCCAGTCGCCACCTCCTTCGAATGGACCGTGGACAAGGCCACCGGCAAAACATCGGGAGTGGAGGACCTGTGACCGGACGGCTTCAGGGCAGGCGCGCGATCGTGGTCGGGGGAGGCCAGACCCCTGGCGCCACCACCGGCAACGGCCGCGCCGTCGCCCTCACCTTCGCCCGCGAGGGAGCGCAGGTCCTGGTCGTGGACCGGGACCTGGACTCGGCTGAGGAGAGCGCCGAGCTGATCCGCAAGGAAGGCGGCACGGCGACCGCTCACCGGGCCGACATCACCGTCGAGGACGAGTGCGCGGGCATTCCCGACGCGGCTCTCGCGGCCCTGGGGCACGTCGATGTGCTGCACAACAACGTCGGCGTCGTCCCCGCCGGCCGCACCGAGGACCTCGACGCCCGGACATGGCGTCAGGGCTTCGAGGTCAACCTCACCGGCATGTGGCTGACCTGCAAGGCCGTCCTGCCCCACATGCGCGAGCGGGGGAGCGGTGCGATTGTCAACATCTCCTCCATGGCCGGCCTGCTCGCGGGTGGCGAGGCGATCGCCTACACCACCTCCAAGGCCGCGGTGCACGCCATGACCCGCAGCCTGGCACTGGAGTACGCACCCCACGGAATCCGGGTCAACTGCATCGCCCCCGGCATGATGGACACCCCCATGGGCGTCGACGCCCCGGCCCGGGCGGGAGGCGCCTCCCGCGAGGAGGTGGCCGCCAAGCGGGCCGCGCTGGTTCCGATGGGGCATCAGGGCACCAGCTGGGACGTCGCCAACGCTGCCCTGTTCCTGGCCTCTCAGGAGGCCGCCTTCATCACGGGCACGGTGCTCGCGGTGGACGGCGGGTTCACCCTGACCTCGCGCATGAGTTAGCACAGGGCGGCGGTCAGGCGCCCTTATCTCGTGTCTAGAAGAAGCCCAGCCTCTTCGGCGAGTAGGACACGAGGAGGTTCTTCGTCTGCTGGTAGTGCTCCAGCATCATCTTGTGGTTCTCCCGGCCGATGCCCGACTGCTTGTAGCCGCCGAAGGCGGCGTGCGCCGGATAGGCGTGGTAACAGTTCGTCCAGACCCTGCCTGCCTGGATGGCCCGGCCCGCACGGTAGGCCGTGTTGCTGTCCCGGGTCCATACGCCCGCGCCGAGTCCGTACGGCGTGTCGTTCGCCGTCCTGATCCCTTCGTCGAAGTCCGAGAAGGACGTCACCGCGAGCACGGGGCCGAAGATCTCCTCCTGGAACACCCGCATACGGTTGTCACCTTCGAAGATCGTCGGCTGGACGTAGTAGCCACCGTCCAACTCACCTCCGTGCTCGATGATCTGGCCCCCCGTCAGTACCTTCGCTCCCTCCTGCTGGCCGATCTCCAGGTACGAGAGGATCTTCTTCAGCTGTTCGGCGGAGGCCTGTGCGCCGATCATGGTGTCCGTGTCCAACGGGTGCCCCGGCACGATCCGTTCGGTGCGGGCGATGCCCGCTTCGAGGAACTCGCCGTAGTGTCCGCGCTGGACCAGCGCCCGCGAGGGACACGTGCACACTTCACCCTGGTTGAGGGCGAACATGGTGAAACCCTCGAGCGCCTTGTCACGGAAGTCGTCGTCCTTCGCCCAGACGTCGTCGAAGAAGAGGTTCGGCGACTTGCCACCCAGCTCCAGTGTGACGGGCTTGAGGTTCTCCGAGGCGTACTGCATGATCAGGCGCCCCGTCGTGGTCTCGCCGGTGAACGCGATCTTCGCGACCCGCGGACTCGAGGCGAGCGGCTTGCCCGCCTCCGCGCCGAAGCCGTTGAGGATGTTGACCACGCCCGGGGGAAGCAGATCCGCGACCAGGCTCATCCACACATGGATCGACGCGGGTGTCTGCTCGGCCGGCTTGAGGACCACCGCGTTCCCGGCCGCCAGCGCGGGGGCGAGCTTCCAGACAGCCATGAGGATGGGGAAGTTCCACGGAATGATCTGGGCCACGACACCCAGTGGCTCGTGGAAGTGGTACGCGACGGTGTCGTCGTCGATCTCGCTGAGCGAGCCCTCCTGGGCACGCAGCGCGCCCGCGAAGTACCGGAAGTGGTCGATGGCCAGTGGAATGTCCGCGGCCAGTGTCTCGCGCACCGGCTTGCCGTTCTCCCAGCTCTCGGCGACCGCCAGCTCCTCCAGATGCTCCTCCATGCGGTTGGCGATGCGGTTCAGGACGGTCGCACGGTCACCCGCGGAGACGGCACCCCAGGCGGGGGCCGCCGCATGGGCGGCGTCCAGGGCGCGCTCGACGTCGTCCTCGGTGCCGCGGGCGATCTCCGTGAAGGGGCGGCCGTTGACGGGGCTCGGGTTCTCGAAGTACTGACCACGGGCCGGCGGTGCGTAGGCGCCGCCGATCCAGTGGTCGTAACGGGACTCGAACGAGACGATGGCACCCTCGGTGCCCGGTGCGGCGTAACGGGTCATCTCTGTGGCCTCCCGGATCCGGTGCCGCCCGCCGTTGGACGGCCCTCGGTGTGACGCTAGGCAGCGCGACGTTGCAACGCCGTTGCACGGGCCGCCCCAGGGGCTTCCCCGGTGCGTCGCTACGCGCGTTGCTCCGCGTCGAGCACCTGGGCCCTGGCCAGCAGCGCAGCCCGCCGCTCCGGCGGTGCGGCGGCGGCGAGCGCCCGCCAGACAGGGAGGTCCTCCGCGCCCCATGAGCTGTACGCCCAGTCGGCGAGCAGACCGGGATCACCCCGCGCGATCAGCGCGGCCCGCAGCTGGCCCGCGACCCTGCGGCGCAGCCGGACGACCCCCGGTGCCTGAGAACGCGGCAGCAAGGGCCCCGCATAGGCACCGAGCGCTGCCGCTACCGCCCCGGACTCCAGCCTGCGTGTGACGGTGTCGAAGTCGCAGTCCACCGGCGTACTCAGCCGGTACGGACGCGAGCGCAGCAGCTCAGGCCCCAGAAGCCCCCGCAGCCGGGCGAGTTCGGCCCGCAACGTCACCGATGGGGCGGACTCGTCCTCGTACAGCTCGATCAGCAGCTCGTCACCGCTGAGGCCCTCCGGATGCAGGGCCAGCGTCACCAGGATCTCGCTGTGGCGTCTGCCGAGCCGGATCCTGCGCCCGTCCAGAACCAGGAGCGCCTCGTCCCTGCCGAGCGCGGAGAGCTGCGCCGAACCACCGGCGGACGGAGGTGCGACGAGCGCCAGTTGGGACTCGGCGGCGCGCGCCACTGCCTGTACGAACCCAAGGCTGTGCGGATGTGCGAGCCCGTTCCCACCGGTGATGTCGACAGCACCGAGCACCCGGCCGGTGTGCGGGTCGTGCAGCGGGGCGGCGGCGCACGTCCACTGCTGGACCGGCCGAAGAAAGTGTTCGGCCGCGAACACCTGGATCGGGCGGTCGATCGCGAGTGCCGTACCGGGTGCGTTCGTCCCGGCTTCGGACTCCGCCCAGCGGGCGCCTTCCACGAAGTTCATCCGCTCCGCGCGCCGACGCGCCCCGGTATGCCCCTCGACCCACAGCAGCCGGCCGTGCGCATCGCAGACCGCGAGCAGATGCTCGCCGTCCACCGCGTACGCACTCATGAGTTCACGGATCATCGGCATGACGCGAGCCAGGGGATGGGCGTCCCGGTGCGGTCCGAGTTCATCCGCGCACAGCTCGACCAGTGGCGCGCCGTCCGGGCTGACCCGCGCCCGGGCCGAGCGTCGCCACGACTGGCCCACCACGGCGCGTACCGGTGTCTCCAGCCGCCCTGCGGAGGTGAACACCTCGTGCGCCCGGCGCAGTTCACGGAGACGGGTGCCGGGATTCGCGTCGGCGGCCAGAGCCACCCAGGGGTCCGCCAACTCGCCCTCCCGTCCATGCGGCATGCCTCCCATCTCCCCATCGTCGGGGCAACGGGCATGGGCGACAACCGCTGGGTGCGGGGTAATCTTCGCCGGCGAGCCGGCGATGAGTGAGCCGGCGATGAGTGAGCTCGGCTCGGCCCGGCCCGGCTTTGCGCGGCCTCGCCTTGCGTGACCTGACCTGACCTGACCTGACTTGACCTGACCCGGCTCGGCCGCGGCCCGGCGGGAACGGGAAAGGCGAGAGACCGCGTGAGCAGGGTGCGCGCGCCGGGCGGTACGTCGGCCCGGTCCGGGTGCTCCAGAACACGCCGACGCCGCGGCTGGGCGAGCGCCTTGAAGGCGCTGAGGTCACCGAGTTCGACGGGCACGGATGGGGAAGGTTCGGGCTCCGGGGGAGGGGCGGCTGCATCGGAGCGCTGTGACATACGTGCACAGTGTTGTGTGCACAGACACCTGTGCATTCCGGCACCCTGGCGTCCTCAACGGGGGCCCCTCCCGGGCCGATCGCCCAACGGGACGGTCCGATTTCGCTTGCAGTCAGTGGCCTTTACGGCGCTCAGTGTCGAAGCGATACAGCACCCGTACCAGACGCCACATTCCGACCGCCGCTCCAACCAGGGCTCCTCCCTTCAGTACGCCTTTGGAGGTTGAGCCGGAGAGGTCGAAGACGAGAGTGAGGACCAGAACGACGGCAAAGACCGCCGCGGCAAGGGCGACAGCAGTCACCAGCGCAAAGACGATCTCTACCGTCATTGCATCCTTTTCCCACCGCGACTCGCGCCCCATATCCATGCCGGAAGTCTCGCATCACGGTCAGTGTGCGGCCACGACGACCGTGGATCGACTCCTTCCCAAGGGACTGTGGCAGTTTGCCTTCTGGCTGTCCCTGGTCAGCGAAGTCGCGAACGGAGAGCCTGGAGGCATGCTGCTGCCGCTGACCCACGGGACGACCGAGCTCATCGAGGCCGTCCGCATCATTGATTCCGCCAGGCACCTCAGTTCGCAGGACATGGTGGGCGACACTGTCGCCATCTGGGAGGGCGAGCAAGCCCAGCAGGCCCTGTCGCTGATCGCGGAACTACCAGGCAGTGAGCCGTACCGCTGCTTCCTCCCAGGCTGGGGAGTCCGGGCGCACGACTCCACCGATCAGCTCTTCGAGATCGCCTTCTGTTTTCGCTGTCACGGTGCCCGCATCTGGGGGCCGGGCCTTCCCGTCGAGCAACAACACCAGACCTTCGATGCGGAGAGCCCTGCCGCACATGAACTGCTCCGCCGACTTCGCTCGTGCCTCGGGCCGGCTCTGTCATACCCCGTCAGTACGCTCGGCCCATGAGTGTTTCTCTCTACTACTCCGCGAGCCGCGCGATGCCGCCGACGGATGCCGAGGCCGCCGCTGTTGAGCGCATTGTCGCTGCTCACATGGCGTGTTTCCCGTACGAGAACGAGGAGAGTCTGTGCCTGTACGACGGCGATGCCGGCACCTCGGACGAGATCGTGGCCGGGTCCACCAAGTTGCCGTTCGATCCGGGACGGGTGCTGTCGGTGCTCGACCATGTGCTGAGCTCGGTCACCGAACTGCGCCGTGCTCTGCCGGGCGCGGATTGGCGCGTGCACATGGACGACCTCGACGTCCCGTGGGACGAGACCGACGGATACGCCTTCCCCGGCATGCGCGATCCGGACCTCGCAGCCGAACTGGGCAGCCTCTGAAGCGAATACAGAGCTTTGGCCTCTGCGCGGCGGGAAGCGGCGGTCGGCGGGAACAGCCCGCCACCGCCGCTCGCGGTGCCGGCCGGCGCAGGTGCATCCGCGCCGCCCGGCCGAGGAGACGGGCCTTGGCCGGCTGGGCCGGCGGAGCTCCGTGTCAGCCCCGGCCGAGCACGCAGAAGTCGTTGCCCTCCGGGTCGGCCAGGACGACCCAGGAGACGTCACCCTGGCCCACATCCGCGGGCGTGGCGCCGAGGCCTTCGAGACGGGCGACCTCCCTCGCCTGATCATCGATGGGGTCGGACATCACGTCGAGATGGATGCGGCTCCATACGACCTTGTCATCCGGCGTGCGGCGAAACTCCAGGTACGGGCCGACGCCCCTGACCGAGCGCAGCAGGGCGCGGTCGTCGGCCAGCTCATGGACGGTCCAGTCGATCGCCTCGCCCCAGAAGCGGACCATGGCCCGTGGGTCGGCACAGCCGACGACCACGGCGGCGATGGGCCCCGTGTCCCGGTAGAGCTCTCGTGGCTCCAGGACGCTGAACACGTTGCCTTCCGGGTCGGCCAGCATCGTCCACGGCACGTCGCCCTGGCCCACGTCGACGGGCGTCGCCCCGAGGCCCTTCAGACGTGTGACCAACTCCGCCTGATGGGTGTCGGAGGTGGTGGCGAGCTCCAGATGCACCCGGTACCTCACCGCCTCCGGGTCCGGGACGCGGACGAGGTCGACACAGACGGCGGACGGGTCCGGCCAGTCGAAGCCGGCGGGTTCCAGATTGACGACCCCGGGGCCCTCGCTGGACAGGCCCCAGCCGAGCACCTCGGCCCAGAACCGACCGAGCGCCGACTCGTCCCGGGCCTTGAAGTTCACCTGAACAAGCTGCAGCGTCATGCTTCGTAGCCTAAAGCTTGTTCTTTATCTACCAAGATCTTCCGGGCTTGCCGGTGGCCTTGAGGGTTTCGGGGCGTTTGACGGTCCTGCCGACGTCGTAGCGGGGTGCCCGGTGTCTGTTCTTGGCGCCGGGTGGCTGTCCGGGGCCGGCGCCGCGGGGTTTGGGAACGCGGGCCGGGCAGACAAGGTGAGCGCGGATGTTCCTGAATCCCCGGCGGACGCGGGTGGGGGTGAGCCGGCTGGAGGCGGTGGGCTTCTCCCAGGGCCGGCGTAGGTCCTCGGCGAGAGGGCGGGCGAGCCGGAGTTGGGTGTGCGCGACGATCAGGATCCAGGTCCAGCGGTCCGCCGCCTCGGAGGTACGGAGTTTCGGGGCGGTCCAGCCGAGGGTCTGCTTCGCGAAGCGGAAGGTGTGCTCCAGGTCGAAACGGCGGAGAAGAGCCTGCCAGAAACGGTCCACATCGTCCGGGGTGCACCGGTCTTCGAGGACCACAACCACACCGGCGGAGCGTCCCGGTCCTTCGACGGATGCTCGGCCTTCAACCGGATCAACGTGCCTTCGATCAAAGGCAGTTCGCCGTCGTGGTCGAGCCATAAGGAACGGTGGGTGAGCCGGGGATGGACCCGGTCCCATGCCCGTGTTTCGGCCTTGCCGTAGGGGGTGTCGGTGACAGTGGTGATCGCGGGCTCGGGCCAGGTCTCCGGCCTGGTGAAGCGGAACTCCGGTCCGTGCTTGGCCGGCCGTTCGTCCCCGGTCGGCGGTGCGGCTTGGGCAGGCGCATGACGCGGTCGGAGCGGACCCGGCCGACCAGCTCGACGGGCAGGTCGCGCAGGACCCTGGCCAGGCGGGTGACGTCGTAGCCGGCGTCGCTGACGATCACGATGTGCGGGTCCCCCTTCTGCCACTGCCCCGCGGTGATGAGCCGCTCGACGACTCCCCGCAGCTGGGCGGCGGTGACCGCAGTGCACCTTGGTCGGAGCACATGATCAGACCAAGGCCCCCCGCGTCCGGCGAATCCCCAGGTGGGCGACTCAGGTCGAGACACCGTTCGAGGCCGGAAGAAAATGAACAAGCTCAGAACAGAGTCGAGCGAGCCACGAAGTCCTCACCGCCGTAGAGGGACTCGTACCGGATCTCAACGAGCAGTCTCGTGGAGATGAGCTCCCAGAATCATGCGGATTCCTGCCCGTTTCGCTCTTCGGCCCGGTGTGGGCCGGGACACCAGCGCTCGGTGTCAGCTGGCCTTGGGGTGGCGCTCGTGGTGCCGGGTGGCGGGGTGGGGTGCCCGGGCAGATCCGGTGATCTGTGTGCCGGGCGATGCTGGTTGTGGTGTGCGTTATGCGCGGGCCTCGTCGACCTGGTTGACGAGAGTGAGGAGGGTGAGGAGGGCGTCGGCGGCGGGGCCGGAGGAGGCGGGGCTCTGACCGGTGATGAGCAGGCCGTCGATGACGACGTAGGGCTGCCAGTTGCCGGTCTTGGAGTAGTCGGCCCCGAGCTGCTTGAGTTCGTCCTCGACGAGGAAGGGGACGATGTCGGTGAGGCCGGCGTCGGCTTCCTCACCGTTGGTGAAGCCGGTGACCTTCCGGCCGCGGACGAGGGGGCTGCCATCGGGGTCGGTGGCGTGGCGCATGACGCCTGGGGCGTGGCAGACCAGGGCCAGGGGCTTGCCCGTGCGTAGGACGGTTTCGATGAGCCGGACGGAGGCGGGGTCTTCGGCCAGGTCCCACAGGGGGCCGTGGCCACCGGGATAGAAGACGGTGTCGAAGTCGTCGGCGGACACGGAGTTGAGTCGGACGGTGTGGGCGAGGGCCGCCATGGCTTCGGGATCAGCCTCGAAGCGGCGGGTCTCATCGGTCTGGAAGGCGGGTTCGTTGCTCTTGGGGTCCAGAGGCGGCCTGCCCCCCTTGGGGGAGGCGAGTACGACTTCGGCGCCGGCTTCCTTGAAGCGGTAGTAGGGGGCGGCGAGTTCCTCCAACCAGAAGCCGGTCTTGCGGCCGGTGGTGCCGAGTTCGCCGTGCGAGGTGAGGACGATGAGGATCTTCATGGCGTGTACTTTCTCTGAGTAGACCGGTCGACTCGTGCGACATGAAGGAGGGCCGGTGTCCGGGTGGATCTTCAGGGCCGGGGGTGTGACTGGGTTCCGGGTTCTGTGTTCTACAGGTGCAGAAGGTGGCGGGTGATCGTCGTCGTGGTGTCCAGTGGGCCGATGTCGCGGTGGATCTTGACCATGACGCTCGCTCCGAGCCACATGTTGTACAGGACCTGCGCGGTCTCGCGGGGGGTGCCGTCGACGGCGACCGATCCGTCCTTCAGGCCGGCTGTGATCGTCCGTTCCAGGCGGTCGATCACGGCGGTGGTACCTTCCTTCAGAGCGAGCCGCATCGCCTCCGACAGGTCGGAGACCTCCGCACCGAGCTTGACGGCCAGGCATTTTCCCTGGCATTCGTCGACGCTCTGCGTATCGCGCCAGTTCTGCCAGTAGTTCATCAGCCGCTCCGCAGTGGTCAGGCCGGGTTCGGCGAGGGTGCGGTCCATGTCCGCCAGGTAGTCGGTGAAGTAGGCCTTTATCATCGCCTCGCCGAAGGCGTCCTTGGAGCCGAAGAAGTGGTAGAACGACCCCTTCGGCACTCCGGCCGTGGAGAGAACTTCGTTGATACCCACCGCGGAGAATCCCTTGCGGGCCATGATCCGCTGCGCGGCGTCGAGAATGCTGCGGCGGGTGTCGCCCTGGATAGTTGCCATGCTGACCACTCTACGTCCCATTAGACCAGTCGTCTATGCGGGTTTCGTGGGGCAGTCGCACCGCCTCGCGTGTTACTGGGCGAGGAAGTCCAGGAGGACCGTGTTGACCTCGGCGGTGTGGGTGGTGAGCAGGCCGTGCGGGGCGCCGTCGATCTCCACGTACGTGGCGGCGGGCAGAGCCTTGGCGAAGCGGCGCCCGGTGGCGTCGACGGGCAGCGTCCGGTCGGCCGTGCCGTGCACGATCAGGGTGGGCACGTTGATGCGGGGGATGTCGGCCCGGAAGTCGGTGGGCCAGGTCAGCGGGGCGACAGCGGAGGCGATCGAGCCCGCGCCGGCAGCCACGGTCCAGGCGTTGCGCACGGCTTCCTCGCTCACCCGGGTGCCCAGGTTCTCGTCGAGGTTGTAGAAGTCGGAGTAGAAGCCGGTGAAGAAGGCGTAGCGGTCCTTCTTCGCCGCCTCGGAGACGCCCTCGAAGAAGGAGAGCGGGGCGGCACCGTCGGGGTTGTCGTCGGTGATCGCCAGGTACGGCTCCAGCGACGCGAGGAACACAGCCTTGGCAACCCGGCCGGAGCCGTGGACGGACAGGTAGCGGGCGACCTCGCCGGTACCCATCGAGAAACCGACCAGGACCACGTCGTGCAGGTCGAGGGTCTCCATGACGGTGTTCAGGTCGGCTGCGAACGTGTCGTAGTCGTAACCGGTGGAGGGCTGGCTGGACTTGCCGAAGCCGCGCCGGTCATAGGTGATGACTCGGTGCCCGGCAGCCAGCAGCGCCGGGATCTGCCCCTCCCAGGAATTGCCGTCCAGCGGGTAGCCGTGGATCAGGACGACCGGCTGCCCGGTCCCCTTGTCCTCGTAGTGCAGTTCGATGTCGGTGCTGTTCTCCGTGCCGACCTTGATGCGTCCCATGATGCCGTCCCCTTCCGGGAGTTCGGTGTCTGCCGTGTTCCGATGCCAGAACTATACGACTGGTCTACTCGCCCCGCAACCCTCTCCGTGACCGAGGCCTGCCGGCGGGTTGCGCCGCGCCTGGGTGGGCGGTGGTTTTCAGGAGCGGTGTGCCCAGGGGATGGCTTCGAGCAGGCGTTCCAGTCGGAGTTCGCCCTTGCGTGTCTGTCCGCCGTGGTCCATCAGCACGCGGAGCCGGTGGACGATGTCGTCCTGGGAGGGGTAGACCTTGGCGTGTGCGGCCGCCTCCTGTGTCAGGTTCGGCACGGGGCCGCTCGCCTCGGCGGCGTCCAGTGCCTCCTTCGCGGCGGCGGCCACCCCCTGGGGCAGAACGGCGATGCGGCGGGCGAGGGCGTCGACGAACGCGTCGAGGTGTTCGTCCGGGATCGCGCGGTTGATCCACCCGTAGCGCTCGGCGAGGGAGGTGTCGAACAGTTCGGCGCCCAGCACGATCTCCAGCGCTCGGGCCCGGCCGACCAGTCGGTTGAGGTACTGGGTGCCGCCTCCGCCAGGGAAGATGCCCATCAGTGATTCCGGCTGGGAGAGCCAGGTCCGGTCCGCGGCGGCGAACCGCATGTCCGCGGCCATCGCCAGCTCGGCCCCACCCGCGCGGGCGTAGCCGCGCAGTTTGGCGATCGTCACCTGTGGCAGTGTGCGCAGTCGCTCGTTGAGCTGCTGGAGCGGGTTGAGGGCCGGGTCGGCGTCGGGGTCGGCCAGGGCCATGAGGGTGCTCGGATCGAAGGACCACTCGAAGTCCGCGTGGGCGGAGAAGAACTCGGGATCGGCCGACTGGAGGACGACCACGGCGATGTCCTCGTCGGACGCCACCTCGTCCGCGAACGCCTTGAGGTCGCCGGCCAGTGTGGCGTCGACGGTGTTCACCGGCGGGTTGTCGAGGGTCACCCAGGCGATCCGGTCCTCCGCACGGACCACCAGGGACTTGTAACCGCTGTAGTTCATCACTGCGCTCCTCCGGGCGGGTGTGGCCGCCCATCATTGTTTAGTGAGTGTTACAGAATGAGAGTAGCACGTTCTTTAGCGTGCGCTACAGTTTGTGTATGACAGGTAGACCGAGGACCTTCGACAAGGACGCCGTGCTCCGGATGGCGATGCGCGCGTTCTGGGAGCGCGGATACGACGGAGTGAGCGTCGCGCAGGTGTGCAAGGAGGCAGGGATCGCCGCGCCGAGCCTGTACGCGGCCTTCGGCGACAAGAACGCGCTGTTCGAGAAGGCGTGCGCGCTCTACACCGAACATCTGGACGAGGATCTGGAGCGCGACCTGTCGGCACCCACGGCACGTGAGGCGATCGAGCACCTGCTGCGGTCCTCGGCCGAGCATTTCTCCGCACCCGGGCAGCCCCCCGGCTGTCTCGTCATGGGCGAGCCAAGGCTCGCCGAACGGCGAGACAAGACACGCGACATGATCCGGGAGCGTCTACGCCGGGCCGCCGCCGAGGGAGAACTCACGTCCGTGGTCGAGGCCGACGGCCTTGCCGCGTTCGTCGACACCGTACTGACCGGCATGGCGGCCCGGGCTCGTGACGGTGCCAGCCGGACCCAACTCCTGGACACGGCCCGTTACGCGGCCCGGGCCTGGCCGACGTAGCGCCCCTCCCGGACTCGACGGGACCGAGCCGGCCCACCGCTGCGGATTCGGCGGCCGGACTCCGTGTGCACCCGGCCAGGGCCGGCGACTCCTTGCTCCGGGCCCGTCCACCTCGTCGCCGCACCGGCTCAGGAGTCCGACGTCGGACCGTGCGGTGCCGACCTGTCGACAGGCCCGGTGACGGAGGGGGCTGCGGGACGGGTGGACGGTCGTATAGCGCTCAGTGCTCCTGCACGTCTTATTCTGAGACGATCAGTAAGACTCCGGAGTACAGGGTGTGGTCGGTAGTCACAGTGGATCCTTGTGCCGTTTGTGGGTTGGTTCCGGTCATTCGGGGGATCGGTGGGGTCAGCGGTCGGTGCGGGCCTCGGCGGCAGCCTTGAGTTCCTTGACCCCGCTGTCCAGGCTCGCACCGAGCGCCTTGGTGAAGAGCTCGACGTTGTCGTCGACCTCGTCGCCCGTCCAGCTCTCCTCGGTGCGGACGAGGGTGCCTCCCTCGACCTTGGTGAAGGTCCACACGTGGGTGCCCTCGCTGATGTGGATCCCCTCGCCGTTCGCGGGTCCGGCCCAACGGATGCAGTTGTTGCGCTTGACCTGCTTGATAGTGGAGGTGACCGACAACTCGGTGGCCGGCGACGCCGGGGTGGCAGCTACCGCACTGGTCCACCGGATAGGCGAACCGGCTCGCAGGGGCCCGGAGCCGAGCTGCTTGCTGGTGAGCATGGACTCCTGCCAGTCGGACCAGTTGTTTACGTCCGTCTGGATCTCGAAGACGGTGCGAAGCGGGGCGTGTATCAGGATCTCGGTTCCGTAGCGCACCTTGGCGTCGGGGACGGTGCCCTGCCCGCGGCATTCGACTGCATCCCCGTGGCCTTGGTCGCGGGCGTCAGCGCGCGACGGGCCGGAGGCTTCCTGGGCTTGCGGATGGTCGCGAGAACACCCCGCGCCAGCGGCGGCGATGGAGAGGGCGAGGGCGATCCCCACGAAGCGTTTGCCGGGGCGGGAGCGGTTGGCAGACATGGACGGTTTCCTTCCGTAAGCAACTCTGAAACTGAGGGGGAGCATGTGGGCCGGTGCTCAGCGGCGGACTACTGGTGCCGTGCGGAATGGGGAGCCGAGAAGGCCTGTACGGCCGTCGGCAGTTCCCCGATCGGGGCGACCAGACTCCTCAGGAACGGACAGTCGAAACAGTCCACTTGGAAAGGAGTCACGTGAAGATCCTCCCGCCACGAGGGATCCTTCGCGTCGGTAAGAACTGCGTAGTCTGCGTACGTCGAGGCACAGCCGAAGCGGCAGCGCCGTCGGAGGAACCCCCTGGCCTCACGGCCTACGCAATTTTCGCCGACGCGAAGGATCCCTTCAGGCTGGGACGGTGGCCAGATGAAACGACGCACAGCGCTGAAGGCCTTCGGATTCGGTATCGGGGGCGCGGTTGTCCTCACAAGCGGCGGACTTGGTGTCTACTACTACGCGGCGAAGCTGGACACGGCCGGCAAGGTCTCCTTCGACAAGGCCCTGTCGATCCCGCCGTTGGCGGAGTCGACGACCGACGCTTCGGGTGCCCGGGTCTTCACGCTCGGCATCCAGCCGGGTGATACCCGGTTCAAGGCCGGTTCGGCCACCCGCACTTGGGGAGTGAACGGTACGTACCTCGGTCCGACGATCCGCGCGCGGCGCGGTGAACAGGTCGAGTTCGCCGTGAGCAACGGACTGGATCAGGACACCTCGCTCCATTGGCACGGGATGCACCTGCCCGCGGCCATGGACGGTGGACCGCACCAGGTCGTCCCGGCCGGGGGGACCTGGCGCCCGCGGTGGACGGTCGACCAGCCCGCCGCGACCCTCTGGTACCACCCGCACGTACACGGCTCGACCGCCGACCACATGTACCGGGGCCTCGGCGGACTGTTCATCCTCGACGACGAGACCACCGAGGCGTCGAAGCTGCCTTCCGAGTACGGCGTCGACGACATCCCGATGATCGTTCAGGACCGGGCGTTCGACGGGAACAACCAGTTCGAGAAGCGGGTGCCACTGCTGGGCGGCGCGCTGGGCGTGATAGGTGACGAGGTGCTGGTCAACGGCACGATCGGTCCGTACGTCGACGTCAAGACCAGGCTCGTGCGGCTGCGGCTGCTCAACGGCTCCAACGCACGCTTGTACAACTTCGGTTTCTCCGACGACCGGACGTTCTCGCTCGTCGCCACCGACGGCGGCCTGCTCTCCCGGCCGTGGAACACCGAGCGCCTGTACCTCTCACCGGGGGAGCGCGCCGAGATCGTGGTCGCCTTCAAGCCGGGTGAGCAGATCGAACTGCGCTCCTACCCGTCCGAGTACGGCGGCACCCTGGGACGGATCAACGGCTTCGACGACCGACTGGACATCTGCCGGTTCCGGGCCGCGGACACCCTGTCCGACAGCGCCGACATCCCTTCCACCCTCGGCGTCGCGCCGGATCTCGCCGGCGAGAAGGTTGCGAAGGAACGCTCCTTCGTACTCGCCTCGGACCAGATCAACGGCCGTTCGATGGCGATGGACCGCATCGACTTCGGTGTTCGCGAGGGCACCGTCGAGGTGTGGGACGTGGTCAACGACAACGGATTCCTGCACAATTTCCACGTCCACGACGTGCAGTTCCAGGTACTGACGGTCGACGGCGGGAAGCCGGAACCACACCTGCGCGGCTGGAAGGACACCGTCCTGCTGGCACCGGGAAAGCACTACCGGCTGGCGATGCGCTTTCGCGGCCACACCGACCCGAACTCGCCCTACATGTACCACTGCCACCTTTTGCTGCACGAGGACAACGGAATGATGGGCCAGTTCGTCGTCCTGGACGAAGGCGAGAAGGTCGGCGCCGTGGCACAGCCACACCACCACTCCTGAAATCGCCATCACACACAGGAGCAACCACTGAGGATGGCTGACAGGCCCACGGCCCCGGCGAGCCGACGGCTGTCCGGGCCGGCCTTGCACGGCGAGCCGACGACGCCCCGGACCGGCTGGACGGCTCTGGACCGGCCCGGTGACCTACGCGCTGTAGCCTACGCACTGTGCAGACGTCGACTCCCACTCACGGTCCGCTGCTCGGAAGGCAGTACGAGACACAGCGCCTTCGCGAGCTGATCGGCGCAGCGCGGGAGGGGCGGGGTGGCGCGCTGCTCCTGCGTGGTGAGGCGGGGATCGGCAAGAGCGCGTTGCTGGAGCACGCGGAAGGGGCTGCGTCCGGATTCCGCGTGCTTCGCGCGGGTGGGTCCCCGCTGGAGGCGGAGCTGCCGTTCGCCGCGCTGCACCAGCTCTGTCTTCCGGTGCTGGGGCACCTGAGCGAGCTGCCCGACGAGCACCGTCAGGCGCTCCTGATCGCTTTCGACCTGGCGTCCGGGACACCGGACGTGTTCCGGGTCGGCCTTGCGACCCTGGGGCTGCTGACGGCGGCGGGCCAGGAGCGTCCGGTGCTCTGCGTGGTCGACGACGCGCACTGGCTCGACGCGGCCTCGTCGAAGGCGTTGACCTTCGTCGCCCGGCGTGTCTCCGCCGAGCCGGTGGCCATGCTGCTCGCCGTGCGGCTGCCGTGCGAAACGGAGGAGCTCGACGCCCTGCCCGGCCTGAGCGTCGACGGCCTGAGCGACATCGACGCACGGGCGCTGCTCGCCGCGCAGAGCCACGAGACGCTGGACGAGCAGGTGCGTGACCGGCTCGTGGACGAGGCCCGGGGCAACCCACTGGCTCTGGTCACGCTGCCCAGAGCCGGTGGGTTCGCCCCGCCGCGACTCACCTCGGCGCCGACCCGGGTCGAACACGAATTCCGGGCCACGCTCTCCGCTCTGCCCGCGCAGGCACGGCTCCTGCTCACGATCGCCGGCGCCGACCCGACCGGCGATCCCGGGCTGCTCTGGCCGGCCGCGCGCGGCCTGGACATCGACCTGCCGACCGCGGGTGAGGCCGCCACCGCCACCGGACTGGTCGAATTCGGAACCCGCGTGCGCTTCTACCACCCCCTGGCGCGGACCGCGGCATACGGCGCCGCAGCGACGAGCGAGCGGCGGCTGGCCCATCGCGTGCTCGCCGAGGTCACCGACCCGGTCGCCGACCCCGACCGGCGCGCGTGGCATCGCGCCCAGGCCGCCGCCGTACCCGACGAGGAGGTCGCCACCGAGCTGGAACGCTCGGCGTCCCGGGCCCGGGCGCGTGGTGGTGTGGTGGCCACGGCCGCCTTCCTCGAACGCGCGGCGGAGCTGTCGCCCGACGCCGCGCAGCGGGTCGAGCGGACCCTCGCGGCCACCCGGGCTCATCTCGACGCCGGCACCGCCGACAAGGCGGCCACCCTGCTCAGTACAGCCGACAGTTCGGGGCTCGACGCGTTCCAGCAGGCGGAGACCGACCTGCTGAGAGGCCGGATCGCCCTGGTCAGGGTCGGCGAAAGCGAGGGGCTGGCGTGGATGCTGCGCGCCGCGCAACGGCTGGCGCCCCTGGACCCCGAGCGGTCCCGGGAGAGCTACCTGGAAGCGCTCGAGATGAGTCTGCTCGTGGGACGCGCGAACGGTGTGATGGACCGGGTCCTCGCCGAGGCCAGATCCGCGCCGCCGCACCCACCGGACATCCTCGACGCGCTGGACATCCTGGCCGTGAACGGGCACCGGGCGGCCGTGCCTCTGATCAGGGAGGCTCTCGACGGGGCGGCGGGCCCCCTGTGGATTCGGCACCCCGCGCTCGCGATCATCCTCGCGGCAGAACTGTGGGAGCCGGACACTCATATACGGATCGTCGAGTGGCTGTTGAAGTCCGGCCGTGAGTCGGGATCACCGCTCGTCCTGCGGCTCGGTCTCGCACAGGCCGCCTCCGCCGCCGCGCTCACCGGCGACCTCGACGAAGCGATAGCCACGATCGCCGAGGAGCAGGCACTGGCCGACGCGACCGGTACTCCTCCGGTCATCTACCACCGGATGCACCTGGCCGCGATGCGCGGACGCCGCGACGAGGCGTTCGCGCTGTTCGAAGCCGTCATCGCAACGGCCCCCGCCACCGGACATGTGATTGCCAGCGTCCACTGGGCGAGCGCCGTACTCAACAACGGTTTGGCCGACTACCAGGAGGCGCTGGCCGCTGCGCAACGTGCCACCGCCGACGGGGAACTCTTCATCACGGGATTCACCCTGCCGGAGCTGGTGGAGGCCGCCGTACGGTGCGGCGAGCACGCAGCCGCCGTCGCCGCGCTTGCCTCGCTGACCGAACGCACCGAGGCCTGTGCAACCCCCTGGGGGCTGGGGACCGCCGCGTACGCGCGAGCGCTGGTGACGGGAGCGGAGAGCGACTACCGGGAGGCGATCGCCCACCTCACCGACACGCCGATGCTCCCCTACCGGGCCAGGGCACACCTCCTGTACGGGGAATGGCTGCGGCGCCAGGGCCGCAGGCAGGACTGCCGTCCCCATCTGCGCACCGCGCACGAGCTCTTCTCCGGCGCGGGGCTCGAGGCGTTCGGCCGACGCGCGGCCAACGAGCTGCGCGCCACGGGTGAGACGGCGCGCAGCCGCACCGATCACGCCCGCGACCAGCTCACCATGCAGGAGTTGCACATAGCGCGACTGGTCGCCACCGGCGCGACGTCGAAAGAGGTGGCAGCCCGGCTGTTCCTGAGCCCACGGACCATAGACGCTCACCTGCGCAACATCTACCGCAAGCTGGGCATCAACTCCCGCAGGCAGCTCAGGGACCGATCCGACCTACGGCCCGCAGACCAGTGACCTGAGGATGCTCTTGGACTGCGGGTTCCCGTCACCCCCATCGGCCCGGCGAGCGAACATGCCTTGACCTTGACCGGCAACGGAGAGGGGCCAGGAAGGCACTGGCGCCGCGAACACCCGTCGAGCCGGTGGAACCCGGCGGCAACTGCGCGCACCGAATGGACTGTGTGGGGCACCTGGACCAGCGGCTATCGGCGTGAACGCGGTTGTGGCGATGGCTGGCCGGGCCACCGCCCACCACCGTGCCTCGATCGTGACGGCGAACTACCTTTGGTCGAGGGCACGTTGATACGGCTGAATGTGGAACACCTGTCGAAGGACCGGGACGCTCCGCCGGTGTGGTTGTGGTCTCGAAGACCGGTGCCACCCCGGACGATGTGGACCGTTTCTGGCAGGCTCTTCTCCGCCGTTTCGACTTGGAGCACACCTTCCGCTTCGCGAAGCAGAACCTCGGCTGGACCACCCCGAAACTCCGTACCCCCGAGGCGGCGGATCGCTGGACCTGGATCCTGATCGTCGCTCACACCCAACTCCGGCTCGCGCGGCCCCTCGCCGTGGACCTCCGCAGGCCCTGGGAGAAACCCACGACCTCCGCCCGGCTCACCCCGGCCCGGGTCCGCCGGGGGTTCAGGAACATCCGCGTTCACCTCACCTGCCCGACCCGTGTTCCCGAACTCCGAGGAGCCGGCCCCGGACGGCCACCCGGCGCCAAGAACAAACACCGGGCACCCCGCTATGACGTCGGCAAGACCGTCAAACGCCCCGAAACCCTCAAGGCCACCGGTAGACCTGGAAGATCCTGGTGGATAATGAACAAGCTAAGGGCTGTCCCGTAACCGCTGGCGGGCGCGCGACGTCAGCTACGGCACCTCGCGGCGTTGTCGGAACGCCCGAGTACATCCAGTATGCGGACGTCCCTCCGCCTTGCGATGCACCGCGTCTGAGGCCGCGCGCTGATCCACCAGGGATTACCGGCAAGCCCTATGTGACAGCTATCGCGCTTCGCTCACGAATTGTTTATAGCAGGCCGTGAATTCGGCCGGGCCAGAACCGGAAATCTATTCGCGAAACGTGCGTGAAGTCTGCGCGCAGTCCAGCGGCAATGGTGCCCCATTCCGTGAAATACGACTCGGTGATGGCCTCCGCGACAATCGGATGTAGAACCTCCTCCGTCGCACCGGCCTCCTGGAGCTCAAGGATCTGCTTCACGTAGGTGGGCGAGATATCCGTGGTGATGTGGCGTTCGCGGCCGTCGTCCGAGCTGCCCGTGCAGGTGAACCCGAAGTAGGCCGTCACCTCCACCATCATGCCCGCCCCTGGAGGTGGCGGCCCGTGCGCACGCTTGCGCTCTGACCTGCGGTTGCCGCTCGGACTCCGTCTCCTCCACCAGGGCGGACTGAAGGCGCTTCTGCGGGGTCGTCAGCTTCCCGGCCCGGTAGCGCTCCACTGTCCGGCGCGAGACGCCCAGACGCTCCGCCAGTGCCTTGGTCGATCCATTCGCGCGCGTGAGGAGAAATTTAACCTGTGCATTTGCGGATTTCGGCGTGGGACGGCTGAAGACCTTCCGCTCCGCCCGCGCGAGGGCCTCCAGGACCTTGCCGCGGCGTGGGGCTGCCTGCTGCTGCTCGTGATCGCTCATGCCACCGATGAGGCCAGCGGACCCCTGTGGACAGCGGCCGGCCTCCGCGCGGGTAGCTACGGCGGCTGTCGCCGTCCGTCCGTACGGTGGAAGGCATGACGACATCCTCCGCTCCCGAGTTGGTGCCGGTGCCCACCCGGGTGCTGTTGCCCGGGGACCAGACCTTCTCTGGGGGAGCGACTGCGGCGTGAGGCCAGCCAATGGGGCTTCATGCGGCTCAGCGTCGGTTTCATTGACGCTAGCAGGTGCAACAGGTGTGGTGGTATTGCCAGTTCAGGTGAAGCCCCGCGACGGTCAGACCGCGGCCGCCGAGGCTTCCGCTCGGTCAGCCACATCGCTCGCGTATTTACAGCACCCGGCGGAAGCCGGGAAGTCGGCGTAGTCCGGCTGCCAGCGGGAAGGCCAGTGCCAGGGCGAGCACGCTGGTCATCACCCAGGCGCTGGCCGCGGTCAATCCGTGGTCCGTCAGGTAGTACTGCGTGGCCACCACCAGGGGTACGTGAAGGATGTACACGCCGTAGGAGTCCGCTGCGAGTTCCGCAGACAGTCGGCTTCTGGGGGTGACCGCCTCCCGGAACACGGTCAGCAGCCCGACGCACAGCGAAACACACAGCGCGCTGTCGTACGCCGCCCACGCCAGGGCGGGCCCGTTGAAACCGCCTGGCGCGAAACAGGCCGCGTCCGCTCCGATGACGAACAGCACGGCGGTTCCGGCCAGGCCGCCGCCCAGCCACACCCAACCGACACGGGCGTCGAACCCCTCCAGCCAGGCGTCGCGATACGCCAGCACACCGAGGATGAAGAAGGTCGCGTACTGCGGCACCCGGGCGGGCTCAACCTGCAGGAAATCCAGCACTGGTACCCACTCGTCCAGCGGGTACCACAGCCGGACAAGGAAGGTGGCGGCCGTGATCGCAGCGGTCAGCCCAGCCAATGCCCGGTGCCCGGGCGCCGGCCGCGCAGCACGCACGCGTCCGCCTCCGTAGTAGCGCTGCAGCAGGCGGCCAACACGGCTGCAGACCATGTACAACACGGTGTAGGCCAGCAGGTTCTGGATGAACCACAGGTGCCCGAACTGCAGGTCCGGCCAGGACGGTCTCGTCCAGTCCGCGGGTTTCTCCCCCAGCCCGAGGTAGACATCGAGGAAGTATCGAGGGAAGGAGATCGGAGGGTAGCCGCGATAGTGAACGTAGTACGCATACATCAGACCGGGAACGATCGTCAGTGCGCCGACCACCACGGGGATACCCAGCCGGACCAGACGGCCTTTCAGGAACCGCCAGAAGCCCCGCCGCCGGCAGGAACCGGGCACGAAGACCGCGGAGACGAAGAAGAACAGGCTCATGAAGAACGAGCCATCGACTGCGGACAGCGTGGCCAGGGCCGGCGTGCGCGGCTGTCCCTCCACGTACCACCAGTCCTCTGGTCCGTAGGGCTGAGCTGCGTGGTGAATGACTACCAGGACCGTCAGGGCGATCCGTAAGTTGTCCAGCCAGTCCAGACGGCGGACCCGGCGCGGTACCGGAACGGGGATACCGGAATCGGATGTGTTCATGTGTTCAGCATGCTCAACACTTGTACACACTCGCACTGGGGCTATCCCCCTGTTCCGTCCCCCAGCGAGCCGTAAAAGCCCTGCAAGAGCAGGTGTTGGTTGGCCGCACTGCGGCGCGCCAGCGCCTGTGGAGCGAACAGCGGCCCGTCGTGATGGGGCTGCATCACCCGCTCCATCAGCAGGGGCCCCAGGATCAGACACAGAACCTGAAACGGGGCCCATTCATCGTCCGGCTCCTGCTGGTCATACGCCGATGACAACCGCTCCACCTCCATCCGGGCGCCGCTCAGAAGCCGCCCGAACAAGTCGGCGCTCGCCACACTGTCTTCCAACAGCACATGCCGCAGGTACCCGCGCAGCACTGGATCCGCCCCGAACAGCCGGGCGGACACCTTGCCGAGCGAGTCCATCAGACCGGCATTCGGGTCCACCTCCGCCAACTCCCTGCCGATTCGGTCCAGCACGTACTCGTCGACAGCGGCTCTCAGCCCCTCCTTCGACCCGAAGTGCCGGGTCACAAGCGCCGGCGACAGCCCCGCAGCCGCTGCGACCGCTCGCGTCGAAGTTGCCTCGAACCCTCGCTCCGCGAACAGCTCCAGCGCCGCCTCCCGCAACCGCGCCCGCCCGGTCAGATCACTTTTCTCCACCGCCGTCATGCCCCGCAGCGTAATCACCAGCCCAGAAAAATCGAAGCCGCCGGAGTAGGCGCAGAGCCCGCTGACGTGCAAAGGCCGCCGCGGTGGACGACGGCCTGCCGCTGCCGCCCATCGAGCTACCCCTCCGCGGCTCCCTTCTGGTTCAGGGCCCGGGTGAGCTCGCGGTTGGCCGCGCGGGCAGCCTCCAACTCCGCGTCCCTCTCCTCCAGCCGCGTGGGTGCTGGCGAAAGCCGGCAGGCGCGGTCCCGCCCGGGGCGGTGTCGTGCACGCCGTCGACTGCGAGGAAGCGCCGGCCGGGGCACCGGTGCTGCCGCTGACCCGGGCCCTGGACGTCGCCGAACAGCCTGGAGTGTGGCTGTGTGCGCTGTGCGGCGCGGCTGCGGAACTGGACTCTGTCCTCAAGGGCTTCGACCGCGGTTTTGAGTGAGGGCGCGCAGGGTCAGCCGGCGGCCCGTGACGCGATGAGCCGGTTGCTCAGCTCCACCGTTCCGAGGTACCACCAGAAGATCCAGTCCAGGAACGCTTTGTCGTAGTCGCCACGCTGGTCCGCCTTGCGGTGGCGCAGGTCGTAGCGGTTGGCGATCTCGAACAGCGCGCCCTCATCCTTGCCGAGCTTGTCCTTGAGCAGGGCTCTGCGCTCTTCGAGGATGCCCGCGAGGGTGACGATCGCCGACCGCTTGCTCTCCACCGTCGTGTCCCGTCCTCGGAACAGGGCGACCGCATGACGGACTCGGGTCGTGATGTCCGGGGCGCTTTCGGCCAGCGCCCGATGCACCAGTGCGCTGCGGGCGTCGTCGGTGACGGCGACCAGGCGCCCGAGGTCCTCGCCTTCGGCGGCCAGCTCGTACTCGACGCCGGCCTCGCGCAGCAGTTCGTTGACCTTGCCGCGGTAGAGGATGCGGGCGGGCCTGTTGTGGAACTCCGAGTGGTGCCACCCGCACATGCTGTACGAGTGGTAGTGGCGGGTGCGTGGGCGGCTGACCAGGTCGTGGAAGACCTCGATCAGCCCGAAGAAGGTGTCCTCGTCCCAGGTGGTCGGCGCCAGGGGCCACAGGTCGGGGATGCCCAAGCGGCGCTCGATCACCCGCGAGGCGTCCGGCAGCTCGCTGGAGTCGTCGACGCATTCTTCGCCGAAGACCTCCACCAGGTAGCCGCTGTCGGCGAAGTCGCTGATGATCCGTTCGAAGTCACGCCGGGCATCCCGTGGAGTGCTGCCGTCGCACGAGAGGCCGCGGCCTTGCCGCTGTGGCCAGTACGGCTGCGGCTCGGCTGCACGGCGCAGCTCGGAGGCGCGATTGACCAGCTCCGTCAGCCAGTCCCGCTTGTCCATCCCGTGCCGCGTGTCCCAGCCGGGGGTGGTGCTGGCCCACGGGTCGTCCGAGGGCGCGGGGTGGTTGGGTAGATCCTCGAAGTCGGCCACTGCCGTGGTACCGGCCAAGGCCTCCGTCAGCAGCCAGACCGCCTGCTCCTCCCACGATCGGTGCGAGGACCGCAGGACACGCTCGCCTTCGGACGCGAACAGCGGTGCAGGCCAGCGGAGCTCGTAGTTGCTCAGATCCAGACTCACCGGGCCATCATCACCCACCTTGTCGGGCGTCAACTGGCCAACGGCACACGAGCATTCGGACGGGAGGCGGTCCTTGAACACCTGGTGAGGTGGACAGCATCCCTCGGGGCGCTCAGCGCCGTCCGGTTCGTGTCGATCTTTAGGGGGGTGGTCCGTGGGGCAGTAGCAGGCCCGTGCGACTGTCTGCCGACCGGCTGCAGAAGGGCTGGCCCGGCCCCGCTGGCACGAGCAGGGCACGGCGGGCGCCGCCCTCCTGAACGGCCTGGACGGCACCACTAGCACGTACTTTCGAGGACTTTGCGCGCCGGACAGTCGGCCACCCGATGGCCAGCGTCAGCCTGACCCTCGTGGCCGCCAACGGGCAGGACCGGCAGATTGGCGCGCTGTCCGTCACCGCTCCCGGCACCATCATTGAGCGGGCGATGGACCACGGGTACAGCAACGTGCAGGCGCTTACCCTGAGCGTGGCCATCGGCAAGGTCCACGGTCTGGCGGTAGCCGAGGAAGCCCCGCGGCCAGGGCATCGCCAGCTTCCTGCTGAAGCGGGCCTGGCAGGTCTACCATCAGCTCGACTACTGCCTGCTGTACGGGTCCTTCGAGATCGACCGGAACCTGGGCTCCTTCTACAAGGAGTGTGGGTACACGTCCACGCTTTAGGTGAGGGCTTCCTGCTCGAACGGATCAACCTGCCCTTCGGGATCCACGCCGGCCCCGACCAGCGCGTGTTCACCCGCTGGAGGCCTCCTCGCTGAGAACTGCCTCACTGTGCCGTGGACGTGGGGTCCGGAGGCGACGGCGCCGTTGAGTACGGCGCCGTGCATCCCCCGAGCCGATACGCGAGCGAGCCCGGACCGACATGGTCCGGGCTCGTGTGACTGAGCGTTTCACTTGGCGGGTGAGCGTTTGAGTTGGCGGTGAGCGTCCGGGGTGGCGGGTGTTCTGACTTTTTGACTCACATAACACCAGCAGTGCTGGCTGACCTGAGATATTCGATCGGACGGGACCTCCTGCCTGGCATAGTGGGCGGCACGGAGCTACTGCTCAACCAAGTGGGGAACCACTCGAGCCTGGGAAATTCGGTGATCCCCATCAGGGCTCGGCCAGCCTCTGGGATGGGCACACAATGCGCACGGCTTCTGATCCGGTCAAGCAGCTTGAGCGGGCGCGGTTCTCATGCCTCTTGGTCACTTCCGCCAGTACTGTCGCCAGGAAACCGAGGAGAGGCTGCAATGGGGATATTAGGCACGGGACGAAGCGCAGTGCTGATCGACCAGACGATGGTGTGCGAGGCGTCGCGTCTGCTGGAGGGGGTCCCTGCGGGATATCGGGGACACATCTCGGACGAGGACTGGCGCTGGCACTACGATGAGGGACACCACATCAATTGGCTGCCAAGCGTCGAGGAACGTCTGCTCCACTTGTCGACTCTCCTCGACGCAATCCTCCTCTACGACCAGGTGTATGTACTCGACTCCGGGAAGCCTGCGGACGAGGCTTCCTTGACTCTGCGGCGGGTCCTCTTCGAGCGGGGAATCCTCACCCCCCTCGACACTCGGACGCTCGCATTGCCTGTATCGAACGAGTTGACCAAGTTCCTCGCCGATGTCAGTGCGGACCGGGAGGAAGAGCTCTGGGATACGTCCCCCGGCTATGTGGGCGAGAACATTAGAGTCACCCTTGCCCACGAGCAGCACCATGGTTCGGATGAGCGCCGAACATTTCTCAGCGCGCTCCGCAGTGAAGTCGAAGGCTCACCGCTCCACAGCGGAAGCCTCTTCGAGCATGCGGATGAGCTGCGGGCTGACCCACTTGGAACCCTCGGGTTCGAGCTGCTTAGGCAGATCGACCGCTTCGACAGCGGCGCGCTCGTCGGCGGGGTCTCCCACCTGCGCACCTTCGTATACTGGCGAACCGCCGCGCACCTCGGGCTGCCCTTCATCCCGTCCCTGCGCAGGCTGCCTACCTACCATCTGCTGACCAACCACATTCGGAACTCTGTCCAGGAACGCGTCTACAGCGCCGTCGGCGAAGCCTTCCACTGCTCGGTCAGCGAGGTCTATGAGAATGAGCACCCCCTTCCGCTTTACTTACCGCCCGCGCTGAGTCTCTTCCTCGACCATCTGCGCGCCAACGGCAATATCGCTAGCGCCATCGACGACCTGCGCCGCTCCCACCGCAAGCTCCGACGGGACCTGGCATCCTTCCAGCACGCTATGGGGGGCAGCGCCACCCTTCGTGACGCGCGTGATGCCCAACGGCGGCTGACCGCCGCCCTGACAACCCTGCGTGCCGAGGCCAACGGAGCCCCGCCGCACGGTGCCATCGACCAGGTTCTCGACATCGTCCCCGCCGCGGTCCGAGCGGCGGCCAACCCCCTCGACGTCAGCGGTTACTCCGACACCCTGGCTCGTCGCCCCGCTGAGTGGATCCGCTCCTGGTGGGTTCGCCGCCCCATCCGCTCCGCCTTTGCCCTCAGTGATCGGCTGCTGGGCCTTTCGCAGTATGACCAGCTCCTCGAAGCCGCGACAGGCCAACGCTGCACCACTGAAGGGATCTCGTGGCTCCACACCCGATACGGCAGATGCCTCGCCCTGTACGGCGGTGAAACCAGGCTCCCAGCTCCTGCCTCGCCGACGCGACCACCGTTGACCACGTCCGACGACACCAGCGCCTAAGACCGCCGACCAACACAGCGAACGATCGGACAGCCCAGCGTCTTACTGGCGCACACCCGGTGTCATTAGCCTCGATCTTTCGTGACGGTCCGTCGGCTTCTTCGGCGGGCAGTTTCGGTTGTTCGGGTCGGTGGCGGGCACGCTGATGGCCCGGCTGTCGCGTCGGGTGGGTGCCGGGTTCCACGGCTCCGGTCGGGGTGATGCTGCTCGCAGGGACGGGAACTGGCTGGTCAGCCGGGGTTCGGGAGAGCTTCGAGCCGCGCCAACGCGTCGGTGATCACGTCGGTCCAGGGCCAGTGGCGTGCGAACCTCAGGTGCCGGCGGCGAGCGGTCGTGACGATCTTGGCGGCGGCGGAGAGAAGGCGGAACCGGAGACGGCGGGGCTCCCACCTGCGGATTTCGCCGGTCAGAGCGAGCATCGGCATCCAGGCCAGCAGGTCCAGGGCGAGCTGGACGATCTCCAGCCAGATCTGGTTCTGCGTGGTGTCGTGCAGGGGCAGGTTGCGCAGACCGGTGGCCCGCGCGGCCCGGATGCGGTCCTCGGCCCGTGCCCGCTGGCGGTGCCGCAGCTCCAGTGCCGCGATCGGCATGTCGGTGGTGTTGGTGGCGAAGCAGGTCAGCCGCAGTCCGTCAGCGTCGGTGATCCGCAACTGGGCGCCGGGATGGGGCCGTTCCTTCCGCACGATCAGCCGCATTCCCTTCGGCTGGTCGCGGTGGCGTCCTGCTTCTCGGAGTGGGCCAGCACGAGCACCCCGTCCAGGTCCACGATCACCTGCCCCGCGACATCCGGCGCCGCAGTGCCGGCCAGCTTCCAGACGCGCTCACGCGCTTCGGCCCGCGCGGCCCGTATCGCGGACAGGGCTTTCGGCCCAGCTGCGGCGAGGGCGTCGACGAGCCGGGAGACCGTCGGGTCGGAGGCCACCGGCCCGAACACGCCGGGCTCGGCCCGCAGCGTCCCGACATCCGCGAGGCAGTCCCCGCCCATCGCGACCGCGAGGGCCACGTCCAGCAGGACCTTCCCCGGATCGTGCACCGCCCGCGGCCGCCGCCATGGCGCAAGCGCCGCCGATATCACCTGGTCCAGCCCCGCCTTGCGGACCGTCTCGACCAGCAACACGGCCCCGGCCTGGGACGCCACCCCACGGCCACCGCCCTCGATGCGGACGCGTGGATAGAACCCGATACGCTTCTTCACCTGGGAAGTGCCTCCGACGGTGGCAGGAACAAGGACCTCGACAATCCTCATTCTTGCTGGTCAGAGGCACTTTTCGCTTACATGGTCACCCGTCGGACAGCCCGCTTCATGAAAGCGCCAGGTTAGTGGCTCACCCACCATGGTCGGTGAGCATGGCCCTGAGGCCCTGTCCTTCCCGCCCTCACAGGCCCGCTGCCCGGGCTGACGGGTCGGACAGGTACCTCGGATGCACGGACGGCCTTGCCGACGTCAGCGCCGATCACGGCCCCCTCACCGAGATCCGCCCCGACGTCGACGCGCGTGCGCCCCTGGCCGGCGTGCTGGAGGAGATGGCGGATTCCGCGCACAGCTCGTACCTGTGCACCGACGACGACACCGACTCCGCGATCAACTACCGGAACTACGACCTGTTCAGCAGCAAGGCACAGGAGCTGCGAGAGGCCACCTGATCATCGCCTCTTCCAGAAAGCCATTAGGTCGGCCAACGCCCGGATGATCTCAGGGCGCTCCGCAGCCTCTGCCTTGTGGAGACTGATGATCAGCGACAAAAGGATCATCACGGCGAACAGCGCGATGACGTACAAGAAGATCTGAGGAGCAGCAATTGCCACTTGCTCCAGCACGGCCCACATTCGCCCTCCTGGACGGATCAGCCGCTGACTCCGGGAGAACTCCGCTGAGGCGGAGACCTCAACGAAGGCAGGCGGACGCCTGTCATAGACACAGCGCCCGCCAGCTGTGCGCCACGCAGTAGCGTGGCTGTTCGTTGAGGTCGTGATGACCTGATGATGCGTGAGCTTGTACGGGCTAGGGATAATGCCGAACTTGGCACTCCACAGGTTCCCACGCCATGAGGTTCGCTCTATGGCGTGGCAAGTAGCTCGCGGCACAGCTTACATCGTTCTGTCGAGCAGAGAAGCAAGCCCATGAGGAGAGCGCTTGACCAGTTCAGCAAAAACTAACCTCGAGGTTTCATGACGGTCCGCCGACGGAGTCGGTGGACCGTTTTCGTGCCGTGGGTTGAAGCTGTGCAGGCCGAGGGCCCGAGTGTCGTCTCGGGGTGGCGCCGGGTTCCACTGCTCCGGGTGTTGAGGTGCTGTCGAAGGGGCGGGGAATCCGCTGGTCGGCCAGGGGCGGGCAGTTGGGTGAGCTGGTCCAAGGCGGCGGTGATGTGGCCGGTCCAGGGCCGGTGCCGGGCCAGGCGGAGGATCCGCCGACGGCCAGTGGTGACGAGCTGTCCGGCCGCGGTGAACAGGCGGAGCCGTAGTCGGCGGGGTTCCCAGAGGCGGGTCTTGCCGGTCAGGGCGAGCATCGGCATCCAGGCCAGCAGGTCGAGAGCGATCTGCACGATCTCCAGCCAGATCCGGTTCTGAGCGGTGCGGTGCAGGGGAAGGTTGCGCAGACCGGTGGCGCGGGCGTTTCGGATGCGGCCCTCGGCCTGGGCCCGCAGTCGGTGACGGAGCTCGAGTTCGGCGATCGGTCGGCCCGAGGTGTTGGTGGCGAAGCACGTCAGCCGCATGCCGTCCGCATCGGTGAGCCGCAACTGGGCTCCGGGGTGCGGTCGTTCTCTTCTGACGATCAGCCGCATGCTCTTGGGCCATCCGTCCAGGACGTCGCCGGTGAGTTCAGCGACCCAGGCGCCGTCGCGGACCTCGCCGTCCGTCTCGACGGCCGGAGTCCGAGCCGATGCCGGAACCTTCAGCATGTGCTGGTGGATCGCCTCGGTGATCACCATGCGACCGAGTAGGACAGCCGCCGTCCTCGCCGGGCGAGCCAGGCGACGAAGTCGTGGGTGCCGCCCGCGGAGTCGGTGCGGATCAGGGTTCGGCGCCCGCGCCGGTACTTCTTCGGCAGCTGGGCCAGGGCCAGTTGGGTTGCGGTGATGTGGTCGGCCGCCGTGTTCGACCCCGCGTTGCCCGGTCTGAGCAGGGCCGCGACCGGTTCACCGGTGCCGCCCGGTCCGTGGTCAACGAACCCCATCAGCGGGTGGTGACCGTAGGTCCGCTTCCACGTGGGTGCGGCGTCCTCCTTGTCCGAGTGCGCGATCACCAGCACCCCGTCGAGGTCCACGGTCACCGTCCCGCCCGCATCGGGCGCTTCCCGGTCGGCCAACCGCCAGACCTGCTGGCGAACGTCGGCCCGCGCAGCACGGATGGCCCGCAGGGCTGTCTCCCCGGAGGCCGCGAGGGTGTCGATGAGGCGGGAGACCGTTGGGTCAGAGGCCACCGGCCCGAACACGGCCGGCTCGGCCCGCAGCATGGCGACGTCCGCGAGACAGTCCCCGCCCAGCGCGACCGCGAGGGCAACGTCCAGCGGGATCTTGCCCGGATCGTGCACCGCCCGAGCCTTCCGCCACGGCGCCAGCGCCGCTGATATCGCGGTGTCCAAGCCGGCCTTGCGGACCGTCTCGACCAGCAGCACGCCCCCGGCCTGCGAGACCACCGCCCGGCCACCGCCCTCGATGCGGACACGCGGGTACGACCCGATACTCTTCTTCACCTGAGAAGTGCCTCCGGCTGGAGCAGGAACAAGGACCTCGACAATCCTCATTCTTGCTGGTCAGAGGTACTTTTCGCTCACCTGACCACCCGTCGGACAGCCCGCCTCATGAAAGCGCGAGGTTAGGGGCCCATTCCGGATCAGGATGTTTCCGGGTTCGAACGGCGGAGGTGCGCAGTGGGGCTGGGAACAGTGGTCGTCACCGCGGCGGCGGGGACATCGGCTCGGTCATGCGCCGGGAGTTGCGCGGCGATTCCACGGGTCGTGCCGGCGAGCAGCAACCGGGTGACCGGGTTCTGCCCCACATCCCAAATGCGCGTGCCCACACGAGCAGGTACGCCCCGACGGCCTGTACGGGGTGAGCTAGGAAGCGATCTCAGCCCGCGCGACGCCGTCGGCTTCTGCGCGCCGCACTCATCGCCCCGCTCTACATCGGTTTCAACATGTTCAGGGTCTGGCTGGCCCAGGCTGAGGGGTTCGCCCTCCCCGAGATGCACGGCTTCGACGGAGACCGCCCGTGGAGCAGCGTTTCCACCACTCTGGCACCACTGCTCAACCACCCGGATGACGATGGCCCGGACCTCACGCCCGCTCAGTGTGCGGCCATGCTGCCGCGGCTGGAGGCAATCATCGACGAGCGGCAGCACCTACAACACCTGGGCTGCGACCCCGTTCTCGAGCGACGTATCGACGACACCCGCCAGCTGGTCACCGTCATGAAGTTCTGCTTGGACAAGGACGTTGAGGTCATCTTCGGCTGACGTGGTTCGGCTGACCCGGTTTTACTCAACAGGACCGAAGACACCCCCCAACTGCGTAGAGCCGATGAGCGGTAACGACTACTCCGGTGATCTGGCGTTTTTGCGCTGGTTGGCATTGAAGCGCGCCTTCTTCTGGCGATTCCCGCACGTGTTCATGTCGCACCATTTACGGGTGCGACTCTGGCTGGTGTCGAAGAAGGCGGCTCGGCAGGTCGGCGATGCGCACAAGGCCAATTTCCCGTCTCGTTCGCCTGCGAGGATGCTGATCGCGTCCGTGGCGATCACGCTGAGGGCATCCTCCACGCGGGAAGCAGCCGAGCCGAGCAGCCACCGCCGCTCACCCTCCGGCGTCAGAACAGCCGCGGCCTGGCCCTGAGCGCTGCAGTCGTTGATGACCTGGACAGCAGACGCAGGGAGAGCTTCCCGGACCGCGGACGCTGTCGCGGCGGCGTGGATCGACTCCCTCAGTTCCCGAGCACGGTCGAGCTGGGCCGTGGTGCAGGAGTCCACGGCGAGGCCGTACACAGCCAGCCAGTCGACGAGCCGCTGCGGCACGGGAATCCGCTCCACGGCCTCGCCACGACGCTCGGACAGGGTCCCCGTGAAGCTGGTCGCCAGCACCGAGCCGAGGCGGAAGTCAGGAAAGCCAGCACGCATGGGAACCACCTTAGCTGGTTGCGGAGCGACTCGGGGAACTGTTAGAACCGTCTTAGCCGGTTCCATGAAGCCAGGAGGTCTCATGCCCCGTCCAACCAGCGACGTTCAAGCGTTTGAAGCCCACGCAACTGATGCCGACCTCGACGATCTGCGCGCGCGACTGGCCGCGGCGCGATTTCCCGAGGCCGAGACGGTCCGTCGCGCCGCGCCCGGCCCCCGCCGATGGGGACAGGGCGTCCCTCTCGCCGACCTCGCCGATGTCGTGGACTACTGGCGCACCGGGTACGACTGGCGGTCGTTCGAAGCGCGCCTCAACCGGATCGGCCAGTTCCGCACGACCATCGATGATCTGGGAATCCACTTCCTGCACCGCCGATCCGCGCGCGCAGACGCCACTCCTCTGATCCTGACGCACGGCTGGCCGGGGAGCGTTGCCGAGTTCACCGACGTAGTGGACGAGCTGGCAGATCCGAAAGACGCCAACACGCCGGCCTTCCATGTCGTGGTCCCGTCGCTACCGGGCTTCGGTCACAGCGACAGGCCGACCACCACCGGGTGGGGGACCGAAAAGATCGCGGCCGCATGGGTCGAACTGATGGGAAGGCTCGGCTACAGCAAGTTCGCTGCCCACGGCGGCGACTGGGGAGGCGTGATCACGACGATCCTCGCCGGCAGGTTCCCCGCGCACGTTCTCGGCATCCACTCGACGCTCGCGCAGGCACCACCCGGGTTGACGACGGACGGACTGACGACCGCCGAGCGCGCGTGGGCCGAGGAAAACCGCGATTTCTGGCTGAACCGCGTGGCGTACGCGAAGCAGCAGGCGACCCGACCGCAGACGATCGGCTACTCGCTCGTCGACTCGCCCGTCGGGCTTCTTGCTTGGATCCTCGACAAGTTCGCCGAGTGGTCGGACACCGAAGACAGCCCGTTCGAGACGATTTCCAGAGACAGGATTCTTGACGACGTCACCCTGTACTGGCTGACGCGGACCGGAGCGTCGGCGGCTCGTATCTACTACGAAAGCCACAACTCACTCGATCCCGAACTGCGGGTCGACGTGCCCTCGGCCATCACCATGTATCCCGGCGACGCCGAGAAGTGCCCGCGTGTCTGGGCGCAGGAGCGGTACCGGCAGATCGTCCGATGGAGGGTGCCCGAAGCCGGGGGACATTTCCCGTCGCTGGAGGTCCCCGAGTACTTCGTCAAGGACCTGCAGGAGGGCCTCGCCGCAGTCCTGGCCGCGCCGCTCACCGGTGAACGCCGCTCGGACTGCACGCCGACACGCGGCGGGGCCCTCCCCGGGCAGGTCGGGGGAGGTTAAGGACGGTGATATCGGACATTGCGGGTGCCGATCTGTCCTGTTTCTCCCCGGCGGCGGTCGCGGCCGGGCTGCACGCGCCACTCGTCAGTCAGTAGGCCCAGGAGTTCCGCCTTCGTGCGCGAAGGAGGCGGCCGCTGTCGCAAGTCGCTGTCCTTGGGCGTGTGTCGGGTGTTCTAATCAGCGGCGGCCTCTTGTGGGGGACACGGGGGGACACCGGCGACACGAGTGGACACGAGCCGACACAAGGGGACATCAGCGGTGTTGGCCGCTGGTGGTGGTGAACGAGGGGGATGGGCAGCCGAGATGAGCAGCTGGACGAAGAGACCTTTCCATGCGATAGGCATCACGAGTGCCGTCGTCGTGTGCGCCCTGATCGGGCCGCAGGCGGGTGTCGGCAGCGCGAGCACCGTGGTGAAGGGGGAGGCGTCGGTGGGGGGCGCGCCCACCCTCGATACCGGTGGGCCGACCGGGTTTCCCGCGGTCGGCTCCGGGCCGGCCCAGCCGGGTGACGGAGTGCGAATATCCACCGTACGGGCGGCCGCAGCCCACGCTCCCCGCCACGATTACAACGGTGACGGCCGGAGCGACATGGTCGCCTGGTACGACTACAGCGACGGCAGCGACGGCATGCGTGCCTTCCTCGCCGATGCGGACGGTAGCTTCCCCGAACCCAACAGAGGCTGGGAAGCGGCCGCAGGCAACTACTGGGCCGAGCACATGAAGCGCGTCACCGGTGATTTCAACGGTGACGGGGTCGGTGACGTCGCCGCCTTCTACGGCTACGACGACGGACGGGTCTCCCTCCTCACCTGGCTCGGCAAGGGTGACGGCACCTTCGCCGGTCACTTCGCCTCCTGGACCGTGACCCCCGGAAACTGGACCTTCGACGCCATCACGGCCGAGGCCGGGGACTTCGACGGTGACGGCCGCGACGACATCGCCGCCTGGTACGACTACCGCAACGGCGATGACAAGCTCTTCACGTTCCTGGCCGATGCCGACGGTGGCTTCGGCACCCCCTTCTCGTCCTTCGCGCGCACCGCCGCCGATGGATGGGAGGTCCAGCGGATGAAGTTCGCCACGGGTGACTTCGACGGTGACGGTCGCGACGACATCGGTGTGATGGACAGCTACACCGCCGGCACCGTCCGGCTGATGGCCTTCACCGCGAAGGTCGACGGCGGGTTCAACGAGCCCGTACGCGGATGGGAGTCCACCGGCTGGCAGTTCGGCCGGGTGAGCGTGCACTCGGGTGATTTCAACGGTGACGGGCGCGACGAGTTCGCCGCCTGGTACGACTACGCCGACGGGCACGATGCCCTCATCGGGTTCGACCTGGGCGCGGATGGGAAGTTCGGCAACCGGCGCGATCTCCTGAGCGCGGTGCCGGGGTGGTACGAGCGGTCCCAGATGCGCATCGTCACCGGTGACTACAACGGTGACGGGCGTGATGACCTCGCCACCTTCTACGGGTACAGCGACACACGGGCCAAGGCCATCACCTTCATCGCCAAGGCGGACGGGACCCTCGGCGAAGCGTTGCACAGCTGGGAGGAGCCGAAAGGCTGGAACCTCGACAGGGTGCATATGTTCGAGCAGTACAGCAGCCCGCCGGAGCTTCCCGTCTGCCCGGTGATCTACGGGCACGGCGGTTACCCCACCGGAGACAAAGCCGGGGAGCGGGACCAGGTGCGTCAGCCGAACCATCCGAAGGGCCTGGCGCAGCAGAAGAGCTGGGGGGCCGGTGGTGTGGAGGCAGACCTTCAGCTCACCAAGAACGGCACCAAGGGTGTGATGTGGCACAACAGAACGACCAGAGGTCTCACGGGCCCCTCGGCCGCGGTGACGGACATCTGGTGGGCCACCGGCGCCGGCCAGCTCAAGGGCCGCACGATCGACCGCGGTCCTTACGCCGGTGAGACCGTCTACACCTTCCGTGAGTGGCTCGACAGTGCCAAGAGCCAGAACATGGCCGCTTTCGTGGAGCTCAAGGGCGAGGCCGGGGCGTCGCTGCTCAGCACCGACGCGTCCATCCGTGAGACCGCGTGGAAGGAGGTCATCGAGCCCATCGCGGAGCGTGCCTCCACGCAGAAGATCATGATCTATACCGGTGCCAAGAACACTGATTTGAGGGCCGAGCTCACGAAGCGCGTCGAGGCGGCCGGTCTCGGTGCCGCGCTCAAGAACTTCCCCCGCTGGGTCGACTCGGCCGCGGTCGGCTGGGAGGAGCCCCCTCCGTCGGCTTCCGGCCACTACGCCACATGGCAGGAGAAGCTGGATCAGTTCGCTTCCCCGGCCTCCTCGCAGCCGATGGTCACCACCTGGACGAAGGAACTGAAATCCTGGCTGAGCGGAAAGTGCCTCCCGGCCTCCGCGCCCGGGGGCGGTACGGTGATCAGCTGAGCTGTCTCGATGCGCGAAGGAGTACTGCCATGGCGCTGATCCCGCTCGATCTCCCCGATCCGATGTCACTCCGCGGCCGCTGGGCCGCCCTCGCCGCCGTCCAGGCGGCGGCGGGACGCGGCGACGACTGCAGGGCGGACGGGCCGCTGTGGCACTACGACGACGGTGACGGCAGCTGGGCCGATCTGCACCGTCTCGGGGGCGGGCGAGCGGTGTTGCTCGGTCAGGACCGCCATGACTCGGAGACCTTCTACGCGGAGGCGTCCGACTTCTTCGAGGAGGAGGAGACGGACCTGCTGACCGGTGCGCCCGAGTGGTGGGAGCCGGCCGTACGCCGGGTCCGGGACAGTGAGCAGCAGCTGTTCCTCGGGTTCGTGTACGGGTTCGACGGCAGCGGCTGGTATCGCGCGGAGTACGAGCTCGAGGACGGGTTCAGGAGCGTGGGGCTCCCCGCGCTCAGCGTCGCCCTGACTCGGGAGAGGATCCTTGCCACTGTCCAGGCCGCCGTCCAGCAGAGGCCGGGCGGTGGCGGTCGGCGTGCAGCGGACGGCGCCGAGCGCGAGGTGGTCGATCCCGAGGCGGTCGATGCGCTGATCGCCGCGGATGGGGCGGTCGACGCCGCTCTCGTGGCCGAGGTCGGCCCCAGCAGTCCGGGGTGGGACCCGGAGGCCGGGGCGGCGGCGGCACGTGCGTTCCTCGTGGGGCCGTCGGAGTAGTTCCAGGGCGGCGCGACGGCGGATCCGGCAAGGGCCGGTCCCGAGCCGAGGAGTCAGCGGGCGGGGGAGTGGCGTCGTAGGACGGCGGGCCCGTCGTCGACGGGAAGGGGTGGCCGCCCCGGTGCCCGTGATCTCCGTCAGCAGGTGGTGGTACTCCGCGGGGCGCGTCTCGTAGTCCACCCAGGCGTCCAGCCCGGCCGGTTCGCTGTCCGCCCCGCGCAGCAGGTCCACCGAGACCTGCCGAAGCTCTGTTCCAGGCCGCCCTGTTCGGCTCGTTCCAGCACGAGGCGCAGCCCGCCGACAGCGGCCCGGGCGCGGCCGCCGGCCCCCCCCGCCCGCCGCCCCCCCGCGCCCCCGCCCTCCGCCTGGCCCGCGCGCACCCCGCCCCCGCCCCCGCCCCCGCCCCCCCCCCGACCGGGGTGCCGCGTCAGGTAC